>JAICJK010000135.1 GCA_025928415.1 Solirubrobacteraceae bacterium
CATCTCCTCCATCAGGGAACGGAACTTGGCGATCCAGCGGCGCTGCTCGGCCTGCGGCTCGAGCTGCTGGACGAGGAAGCCGTCCAGCGCGGCGTTGACGGTCAGGCCGATGGCCTCCGCGTCGGCGGCGGCGCGCACCGAGCCGTCCGCGCGCCCGGCGTCCACCAGGCCGATCATGTACGCGCGCTGGCTGGCCTGCACCCGCCGCGCGATCGGCGCGAGGTGCGGGCGGCTGGTCGCCGCCTCGAGGTGCAGGCTGATCAGCAGGCGGTAGAACGGCGTGCGGCTCGTGTACAGGCGCGCGCTCGCGTCGACGAGCGCGAGCAGGCGCGTGCGCCCGTCGCCGTCCGAGCTCGCCTCGATCACGCGCGCGGCGTGGCGGTTGACGACCTCGCGGTAGACGGCCTCGACGAGGCCCTCCTTGGAGCCGAAGTGGTGGTAGAGCGCGCCCTTGGTGACCCCGGCGTCGGCGGCCACGGCCTCGAAGCTCGTGACCGTCCCGGCGGCGAAGCGGTCGATCGCGGCGTCCAGCAGGCGGCGGCGGGTCTCGTCCGCCGAGGCGGCGCGGGTCGCGGGAGCGGGTGAGCTCACATACCTCAGGGTATGTGAAACTCCGCTCATCGCGCAACCCCGGCGCCGCTAGCGTGTCCTGGCAGGGAGCGCGCCGTCCGCAACCTTCCCGCGGGTCCGGGCGTCACTGGAGCACACCCAGCACCCCACCCCTTCCCCGGAGGCCCCGTGCCTGTCCCGCTGCGCCCGCTGATCCTCATCGCCGTGCTCGCCCTCGCCGCCCTGCTGCCGCAGGCGGCCTCGGCGTCGTCCTCGCAGACGGTGGCCTTCGAGGCGCCCAAGGACCTGCTGAACCCGTCCACCCGCCTGGGGGCGATGGACGAGATCGGCTCGTTCGGCGTCCACGCGCTGCGCGTCGTCCTGTACTGGCACGACGTCGCCCCGCGGGCGGACAGCTCGTCCAAGCCCGACTTCGACACCACCGACCCGGCCAACTACGACTGGTCGCGCTACGACCCCGTCCTCGACGAGGCCAGGGCGCGGGGCTGGAGCGTGCTGCTGACGATCTCCGGGCCGGTGCCGAAGTGGGCCACCGAGAGCCGCCGGGACACCGTCACGCGGCCCGACCCGTCGGAGTTCGCCCAGTTCGTCACCGCGGTGGGGCGCCACTACGCCGATCGCGTCGGCGTCTGGTCGATCTGGAACGAGCCCAACCAGCCGCAGTTCCTCAAGCCGCAGTACGACTCCAGGCACCGGCCGGTGTCCCCCGGCCTGTACCGCCTGCTCTACCGGGCGGCGCTGAAGGGCCTGACCGCCGCGGGCGTCGAGGACCCGACGGTCCTGATGGGCGAGACGTCGCCGGTGGGGACCGGCAAGGTGGTCGCCCCGCTGACCTTCCTGCGCGGCGCGCTGTGCCTGTCGTCGAAGTACAAGCTGCGCAAGGGCTGCGGCACGCTGCCCACCGCCGGCTACGCGCACCACGCCTACACCCGCAAGCAGGGGCCCACCTACGTCCCGCCCGGCCCCAACAACGTGACGATCGGCGTCCTGTCGCGGCTGACCCGCGCGCTGGACCGCGCCAAGCGCGCCCACGCGGTGGCCCACACGCTGCCGATCTACCTCACCGAGTTCGGCATCCAGTCCCGGCCGGACCCGTTCGCCGGCGTCTCCTACCAGCGGCAGGCCGAGTACCGCGCGATCTCCGAGCGCATCGCCTACGACAACAGGCGCGTCAAGTGGTTCTCGCAGTACCTGCTGCGCGACGACGACCCGGTCAAGGGCGTGTCGAAGCTGCAGCGCTACAGCGGCTTCGAGTCCGGGCTGCGCACCGCCGGGGGCAAGGCGAAGCCCGCGCTGGCCGCCTTCCGGCTGACGCTCGCGGCGCGGACGCGGGGCTCCAAGGCGTCGCTGTGGGGGATCGTGCGCCCCGCGACGGGCCCGACCACCGCGACGATCCAGTACCGCAACGCCGCCAAGGGCGCCTTCCGCGACCTGACGACGGTGAGCACCAACGCGCTGGGCGTCTTCACGGCGACGGTCGGCTACCGCAAGGGCCGCCAGTTCCGCCTCGAGTGGACGCCGTCCGGCGGGAAGACCATGAACGGCGGCCCGATCCGCGCGTACAGGTAGGCGCGCGGAGGCCGGCCGGATCCGGCATCCTGCCGGCATGGCCCGCCAGCTCTGGCTCCTGCGCCACGGCGACGCCGAGCCCCACGGCGCGCGCCCCGACGACGAGCGGCGGCTCACGCCGCGCGGGGAGGCGCAGGCGAGCGCCGCCGGGGCCGCGCTCGCCGCGCTCGGCCTCGAGGTGGCCCTCGCGTTCACGAGCCCGAAGGTCCGGGCGCGCGACACCGCGGCGCTCGCCTGCCGGGCCCTGGGCGTCGAGGCGGTGGAGCACCCGCCGCTGGCCGGCGGCTTCGACCGCGCCGAGGCGTTCACCCTGGCCGAGGCGGGCGGCGCCGACGATCGCGTCCTGCTCGTCGGCCACGAGCCCGACTTCTCGCAGGTCGTGCACGACCTCACCGGCGCGCGGGTGGACCTGAAGAAGGGCGGGGTCGCGGCGGTGCGGCTCGACGGGACGCACAGCGGCGAGCTGCTCGTGCTGCTGCGCCCGCGCGAGCTCGAGGCGATCGCCGCCGCGCCCTGACGGCGCGGGGCGGCGGGCGGTCTACAGTGGACGCCCCATGCCCGAGCTGCCCGAGGTCGAGATCACCGCGCGCCGGCTCGACGAGGCACTGCGCGGCGCGCGCATCGAGTCGGCGCTCGCCCCGGGGCTCAACGCGCTCAAGACCTTCGACCCGCCGCTGCACGCGCTGGAGGGCCGCGACGTCGAGGCCGTCCGGCGGATCGGCAAGCACCTGGTCATCGACGTCGCGGGCGAGCTCGTCGTGCTCGTGCACCTCATGTCCGCCGGCCGGATGCAGCTCTTCCCCAAGCGCGCGGGCCTGCGCGACCGCACCTCGCGGCTGCTGCTGCGGATCCCCGGGGACGGCGAGCCCGACCGCGAGCTGCGCCTGCGCGAGTTCGGCACGCGCCAGGCCGCGTGGGTGAAGGTCCTGCGCGCCGCGGCGCTGGGCGAGGACCCCGCGATCGCGACCCTCGGGCCGGAGGCGTGGCCCGAGCCGCCCGCCGACCTCGGCGAGCGCCTGGCCGCCGCCGGCGCGCGCCCGCTGCACTCGGTCCTGCGCGACCAGCGCGTGGTCGCCGGCATCGGGCGCTCGTGGGTCGACGAGATCCTGTGGACGGCGCGGCTGTCGCCGTTCAAGCGCGGCGACGACCTCGGCGCCGAGGAGGTCGAGGCGCTGCGCGCGGCGATCGCCGAGCGCCTGGGCGGGGCGCTGGAGCACTACGAGCAGGTCGTCCGCCTTCCGATCGCGGACAAGCTCCCCCTGCCGCTGCAGGTCCACCGCCGCGACGGCGAGCCGTGCCCGCGCTGCGGCACGACGATCGAGGCCGTCCACTACGAGAGCTACGTCATGTGCTATTGCCCGACCGACCAGACCGACGGCCGCGTGCTCAAGGACCGCCGGCTGTCGCGGCTGCTCAAGTGACCATCCCGAGAGGACCCGACACGATGCTCGAAGCAGGCCAGATCGCCCCCGACTTCACGCTCCCCGACCAGGACGGCGAGGACGTATCGCTGTCCTCCCTGCGCGGCGCCCCGGTCGTCCTCTACTTCTACCCGAAGGCCGACACGCCCGGCTGCACGACGCAGGCCTGCGGCATCCGCGACCACCGCGACGAGTACGCGCAGCGCGGCGTGCGCGTCCTCGGCGTCTCGCCCGACCCGGTCAAGGCGGTCAAGGCCTTCCACGACAAGCAGTCCCTCGACTTCACGCTGCTGGCGGACGAGGGTCACGCGGTGGCCGACGCCTACGGCACCTGGGTCGAGAAGTCGATGTACGGGCGCACCTACATGGGCAACGCCCGGGCGACGTTCGTCATCGGCCCCGACGGCACCATCACCCACGTCTTCCCGAAGGTGTCGCCGAAGACGCACGACGAGGTCGTGCTGCAGGCGCTGGACGAGCTGAGCGCGGCGGCGTAGCGCCCCGCGTCAGCCTCCCGTCGCCTCCTCGGCCGCGAGCGCGAGGGCGTCGCGGCGGACGGTCTCCACGTGCTCGCGCTGGACGCCGACCGCCCAGCCGGCGAGCTCGCGCACGCGCCCGGCGCCGATCGTGTCGGACATCTTCTCGACGATCTCCCAGTGGGCGAGTTCGCCGGCCTCGGCCATGCTGAGGAACTCGAAGCCGTCGAGCGCCTCCTCCTCGCCGCCGAGGTAGACGCCCATCATCTCGGTCGCCTCGGCCTTGGTCTCGCGCGCCTTCTCGCGGATCGCCGTCTTCTTCCCGTCGAGGCCATCGACGAGCTCGCCGGTCCGGCGCTCGGTCTCGGCGGCCTGCTCGTGCATCCGGTCGAGGTCGCCGCGGAAGTCGCCGGCGCCCTCCATCCCGCCGACCTTGTCGGTCGCGGCCTGCGCGGCCTGCGCCAGGCCGAGGACCTCCCCGAGCTTCTCGTCCAGCGGCGTCAGGTCTGCCATCGCGTCCTCCTTGGTCTCCGTGGTCGAGCCACGGGCCTACCCGGACGTGCGCCGCCGTGATCGCGCTGCGTCAGCGCGCGGCGTCCAGGTCCCCGAACGCCGCGGTGAGGCGGTCGAAGGCCTCGTCGACGACGGCGGTCACCGTGCGGCGCACCTCGTCGGCCGGGAGGCGCGCCAGCGTGCTCGCGCTGAGCACGTCGCTGCGCAGGTGCATCACGGCGACCAGCATCGCGACCAGGGTCCGGAGCGCCGGGTCGTCGCGCGCGCGCCCGAGCTCGGCGGCGAGCGCGGCGCCCAGCGCGGCGCCCAGCTCCTCGCCCAGCGTGAGCCGGCGCGCGCGCAGCGCCGGGGAGCGCTCCTGCGTCTCGAGGAAGCGGCGAAAGCCCTCGGCGCGCGCGGGACCGCCCGCCTCGTCCCAGCCCTCGCCCGTGAACGGCACGCGGTTGTCGGCGAGCAGCGCGCGCAGCGCCTGCAGGACGGTGGTCCCGGGCGGGCGACCGGTGATCGCGCCGAGCACCGAGGCCTCGACCTCCCCGGCGCGGTCGAAGAACAGCTCCTCCTTGCTGCCGAAGTGGTTGAAGATCGTCTTGACCGACACGTCGGCCGCCTGCGCGATCTCGGCGAGCGTGACGGCCTCGAAGCCGCGCTCCGCGAACAGCCGCGTCGCGACGTCGGAGATCGCGAGCCGCAGCAGGCGCTTCTTGCGGTCGCGCAGCCCCTCGACCAGGCAGCTCTTCGCCGCCGTCCCGGACGCATGCGGCGAGCCCGCTGTCAAGGGAGGTACCCCCACGTCGCTTCCATCACACGAACTTTACATCGGTTGAAACGAAATGCGAAGTGTGCTTGTCTGGCTGACCACCCGACCCCGAAGGAACGATGTCCACGACCCACGCCATCGAAGCGACGGACCTGCGCAAGCGCTACGGCGACATGGACGCGCTGGCCGGCATCGACCTCGAAGTGCCCGCCGGCTCGGTCTGCGGCCTGCTCGGCCCCAACGGCGCCGGCAAGACCACCGCGGTGCGCATCCTCACGACGCTGGCCACCGCGGACGGGGGGTCGGCCCGCGTGGCCGGCTTCGACGTGGCGCGCGAGCCGATGGAGGTCCGCCGCCGGATCGGCCTGGCCGCCCAGGACGCGACCGTCGACGGCCTGCTCACGGGCCGCGAGAACCTCGTGATGATCGGCGAGCTGCACCACGTCGGGCGCAAGGTCGCGCGCCGCCGCGCGCCCGAGCTGCTCGAGCAGTTCGACCTGACCGACGCCGGCGACAAGCTCGCCAAGGACTACTCGGGCGGCATGCGGCGCCGCCTCGACCTCGCGGCGACGCTCGTCGCGCGCCCCGACGTCCTGTTCCTCGACGAGCCGACGACGGGCCTGGACCCGCGGGCGCGCAAGGAGCTGTGGACGGTGCTCGAGACGCTCGTCGACGGCGGGACCACGCTGCTGCTGACGACCCAGTACCTCGACGAGGCCGACCGGCTCGCCGACGAGATCGTCGTGGTCGACCACGGGCGGGTGATCGCCCGCGGCGACGCCCGCACGCTCAAGCGCGAGGTGGGCGGCGACCAGCTCGAGCTCGTGCCCGTCGACGCGGACGACCTGCCGCGCGCCGCGGAGATCCTCGAGGCCGTCGCCGGCGCGCGCGCGTCCGTCGATCAGGCCGTGCGCCGCATCACGGCGCCGACGGAGTCCGGCGTCGAGGCGCTGGGCGAGGTGGCCGGCGAGCTGCGGGCGGCGGGCATCGAGGTCGAGGACCTCGGCCTGCACCAGCCCACGCTCGAGGACGTGTTCCTGACCCTGACGGGCTCCGCGCCCGACGCCGACGCCGGCGAGCGCACCGAGCAGCCCGAGGAGGCCCTGCGATGAGCACCCACGCGATCAGCGCCCCGGCGATCACCGAGATCGGCCCGCCCGAGACCCGTCGCGGGTCGGTGTTCGGCGACGTCTGGGTCGTCGCGCGCCGCGGGCTGCTGCACATGCGCCGCGAGCCCGAGGCGCTCGCCGACGCGACCTTCCAGCCCGTCATGTTCGTCCTGCTGTTCGCCTACGTCTTCGGCGGCGCGATCACCGTGCCCGGCGGCGGCAGCTATCGCGAGTTCCTGATGGGCGGCATCTTCGCCCAGACGATCGTCTTCGGCGGGTCGTTCGGCGTCGCGATGGCGATCGCGTCGGACCGCAAGAACGGCGCGATGGACCGCTTCCGCTCGCTGCCGATGGCGCGCGGCGCGGTGCTCGGCGGCCACGCCCTGGCCAACCTGCTCAAGGCCGCGCTGCCGATGGCGCTGATGTCGATCTGCGGGCTGG
>JAICJK010000503.1 GCA_025928415.1 Solirubrobacteraceae bacterium
CCGTGCGCGAAGCCGACCGGCGCGTAGAGCAGGTGCATGTTCGCGTCGCTCAGCTCGTAGGCCTCGCTGCGGCCGTAGGTCGGCGAGCCGCGGCGCAGGTCGACGAGCACGTCCACGATCGACCCGCGCCCGCAGCGCACGAGCTTCGAGCAGCCGTCTCCGATGTGGAAGTGCATCCCGCGGACGACGCCGTAGGCCGAGCGGGAGTGGTTGTCCTGCACGAAGGCCTCGGTGATGCCGAACTCGTCGGCGAGCACCTGGGCGCGGAACGTCTCGGCGAAGAACCCGCGCTCGTCGCCGTGCACGGCCGGGGCCAGCAGCAGCGGGCCGTCAAGCTTGGTGTCGAGGCGATCCATGGGCGCTCAGGTCCTCCAGCAGGTCGTGGGCGAGGCGCGGGTAGACCCGCGAGGCGCGGAAGAGCTCGGCCTTGCGGCGCCCGCGGAGCCGGACAGCCTGCCACATGGCGGGCGTGCGGCGCAGGGCGCTCAGGGCGTCGGCGAGCTGCTGCGGGCGGTGGAACTCGACGTAGTCGATGCCCGGCTCCAGGCCGTGGGTGGGCGACAGCGGCTCGCTGAGCACGAGGTGCCCGGCGGCGAGGTGCAGGCAGACGCGGTTCTCGAAGCTCGGGTAGGGCTCGTTGTGGACGTTGATGGCGACGTCGTGCTCGCGCATGACCTCCTCGAGGCCCGCGGCGTCGATCCCGAAGGCGAGGTGCAGGATGTCGTGGTGGTGCTTGGCCGGCCCGAGGATGCGCTCGCGGTGGCGCGTGGAGCGCCCGACGAAGACGGGGCGCGGCGCGCCCGTCATCGGCGCGACCGGCTGGTAGTAGCGGTCGGAGACGGGCAGCGGCAGCGAGCGCCAGACGGGCAGGACGGCGTCGGCCGTGGCCGCGATGTGCGGGTCGAAGGCGACGACGCGGTCGACGTTGCGCGTGTCGACCTCCTCGAGCTCGGCCAGGCGCCGCTCGAGGTCCTCGTGGCGCACCGCCCCGGAGCCCTCCTCGCGCGGGATCGGTTCGGTGAGGAAGCCCAGGACGGCCGCCGGGAGGTCCGCGAACGCGCCCGGCGGGAGCGTCTCGGGGCGGAAGGCGACCACGACGTCGGGGCCGAAGCGGTCGAGCTCGGCGCGCAGCGCGGCCGCGTCGCCGCCGGCCCGGTGCTCGAGGAAGCGGGTGCTGACGCCGGGCGCCGCGCCGTCGGGGAGCGCGCAGGCCTCGAAGAAGGTGGACTGCCCCACGAAGGCCATGCGCAGCCGCATCGGCGGGCTAGGATACCGGCCCTGTGACGGCGCAACCGGACATCGCCGCGGCGCTCGGCAGCCCCGTCGTGGCCCTCCAGGCCGCAGGCGACGTCGCGGCGCAGGCGCGCGAGCACGCCGCGCCCGGGGCGGTCATCACCTGCCTCGACGTGCTCGAGCAGCTCGACCACTTCCTGCCCGCCGTCGAGGCGCTGGTGGAGGCGGCGGCGGCCGGCGCGACCGTGCTGCTGCGCGTGCCCAACACGCCGCTGACCGGGCAGCGCGGCGCGTCGACCTGGGGCGAGGGCGCCCTGGAGGAGCTGCGCGGCCTGCTGCCCGACGGGCACGTCGTGTTGCACCAGGTGCCGCTGCGCGGCGCGGCGATCGTCACGCGCCCCGGCGTCCTGGCCGTGGAGGTCGGCGTCGAGGAGCACCACGTCCCCAGCCACTTCCTCGCCGCGTTCGGGCCGCGCGCGCAGGAGCTCGCCGGCGCCGCCGCCGTCGCCCCGGCCGACCTGGCCGCCGAGCGCGCCGAGCACGCCCGCCTCCGCAGCGACGTCGCCTTCCTCGAGGCCCGGGTGCGCGAGCTGGAGGCCCGCCTCGGGCCCGCCGCGGGCCTCGCCGAGCTGCCGGCGTGAAGGTCGCCTTCCTCGTCAACGACCTGCAGCTCTCCGGCGGCATCGGCGTCGTCGTCGCGCACGCGCGCCAGCTCCACGACCGCCACGGCTTCGACGTCACGCTCGTGCTCGCGCGCGAGCAGGAGGAGCCGCACTGGGCCCACGACGCGCTGGGAGGCCTGCACGTCGCCACCCTGGAGCATGCCCGCGAAACGCATTTCGACATCGCGGTCTCGACGTGGTGGGAGACCGCGTTCGTGCTCTTCGAGCTGCGCGCCGAGCGCTACGCGAGCTTCGTCCAGTCGCTCGAGGACCGCTTCTACCGCGCCGACGAGATCGAGCGCCTCGGCGCGCAGATCGTCCTCGACCTGCCGGTGGCGTTCATCACCGAGGCGCGCTGGATCCGCGACACGCTGGCCGACCTGCGCCCCGACGCGACCTGCCACCTGGTGCGCAACGGCATCGACAAGGCGACGTTCCCGTCCCCGGACGCCGTCGAGCCGAACACGAGCGCGCCGCTGCGGATCCTCGTCGAGGGCTACGCGAGCTCGTGGTTCAAGGGCGTCAACACCGCGATCGCCGCCGTCCGGCAGATGCGGGAGCCGCACGTGCTCACCGTCGTCGCCCCGTCGGACGAGGGGCTCGACGCGCGCGGGGCCGACCGCGTGCTCGGCGC
>JAICJK010000043.1 GCA_025928415.1 Solirubrobacteraceae bacterium
CACGCTGCTGCTCGGCGGCGAGGGCACGGCGATCGGCGCCCTGATCGGCGCGCTGTTCCTCGGCATCCTGCGCGACGGCCTGACGCTGCAGGGCGTCAACGCCGACTACCTGGACTTCATCCTCGGCATCGCGATCCTCGGCGCGATGACCATCAACGTCTACGTCGGACGCGTCAGGAAGGGCAGCGGCCATGGCTGAGCAGCAGGGCGCCAAGCCCGATCCGGTGCGGGCGTCCGAGGACGTCCTGCGCGTCGAGCACGTCTCCAAGCGCTTCGGCCCGGTGACCGCGCTGCGCGACATCGACCTGCACCTGCGCAAGGGCGAGGTCCTCGGCCTGCTGGGCGACAACGGCGCGGGCAAGTCCACGCTGATGAAGATCATCTCCGGCTTCCAGCGGCCGGACTCCGGACGCCTGCTGATCAAGGGCCAGGAGACCGAGCTGCGCTCGGTCGACCACGCGCGATCGCTGGGGATCGACTGCGTCTACCAGGATCTGGCGCTGGTCAACGAGCTCACCGTCTACCAGAACATGTTCCTCAAGCGCGAGCGCCTGCACCGGCCGCTGCCGCTGCTGGCCAACCGCGCGATGCGACGCGAGACGCGCCGGGCGCTCGACGAGATCGGGGTCCACGTCCCGCGCATCGACGTGCCGGTGGCCAAGCTGTCCGGCGGGCAGCGCCAGGCGATCGCCGTCGCCCGGACGGTGAACTCCGACGCCGACATCATCCTGCTCGACGAGCCGCTGGCGGCGATGGGCGCCAAGGAGGGCGCGATGATCCTCGACCTCGTGGCGCGCCTGCGCGACGAGGGCCGCGTGTCGATCATCATGATCGCGCACAACTACGTGCACGTCCTGCAGTCCTGCGACCGCGTGAACCTGATCCAGGACGGCGAGATCACGTTCGACAAGCCGACGGCGGACACGTCGGTCGAGGAGCTCAACGACATCGTCGTCGAGGAGTACCGCCGCGCCCGGCTGGCCATGGCCGCCGGCGGTGACGAGAGGAACACCGCAGCGGGATCGGAATCGCCCGCGGGGTGAGCATGCCCGGCCGCGACTGCGTGATCGGGATCGACTTCGGCACCCTCTCCGGGCGCGCGGTCGTCGTGCGGGCGGCCGACGGCGCGGAGCTCGGCTCGGCGGTGCACGCCTACCCCCACGGGGTCATCGACACCGTGCTCCCGGCCACCGGCGCGCCGCTCGGGCCGCAATGGGCGCTGCAGGACCCGGAGGACTACCTCGAGGTGCTGCGCGAGGCGGTGCCCGCCGCGCTGCGGGCCGCCGGCGTGGCGCCCGGCGACGTCGCCGGCATCGCGACCGACTTCACCGCGAGCACCCCGATGCCGGTGCTCGCCGACGGCACGCCGCTGTGCCGCCTGCCGGAGCTGGCCGGCCGTCCCCACGCCTACCCGAAGCTGTGGCGCCACCACGCCGCCCAGCCGCAGGCCGACCGCATCACGGCGCTGGCCGCCGAGCGCGGCGAGCCCTGGCTGGCGCGCTACGGGGGCCGGATCTCCTCGGAGTGGGAGTTCGCCAAGGCGCTGCAGGTCCTCGAGGAGGACCCGGAGCTCTACGCGCGGATCGAGCGCTGGGTCGAGGCGGCCGACTGGATCGTCTGGCAGCTCTGCGGGCGGGAGACCCGCAACACGTGCACGGCGGGCTACAAGGCGATCTTCCAGGACGGCGCGTACCCGCCGGAGGACTACCTGCGCGCCCTCGACGAGCGCTTCGCCGACTTCGCGGCCACCCGCCTGGCCGGTGAGCTGTCGGCACTCGGCTCCCGCGCCGGCGGG
Organism: Solirubrobacteraceae bacterium; assembly: GCA_025928415.1. Taxonomy (GTDB): domain Bacteria; phylum Actinomycetota; class Thermoleophilia; order Solirubrobacterales; family Solirubrobacteraceae; genus Paraconexibacter. The sequence goes on from JAICJK010000043.1 coordinate 1,796, forward strand.
CTGACGGCGCAGGCCGCGGCGTGGACCGGGCTGCCCGAGGGGATCGCGGTCGCGGTGGGCAACGTCGACGCGCACGTGACCGCCCCCGCGGCGCAGGCCGTCGAGCCGGGTCAGATGCTCGCGGTCATGGGGACCTCGACCTGTCACGTGATGAACGCCGACCGCCTCGTCGAGGTCCCCGGCATGTGCGGGGTGGTGGACGGCGGGATCGTCCCCGGGCTGTGGGGCTACGAGGCCGGCCAGAGCGGCGTGGGGGACATCTTCGGCTGGTTCGCCGAGCACTTCGTGCCGCCGCGCTACCACGAGCAGGCGCGCGCGCGGGGCCTCGACGTCCACGGCCTGCTGTCCGAGCTGGCCGGCGAGCAGGAGGTCGGCGCGCACGGCCTGCTGGCGCTGGACTGGGAGAGCGGCAACCGGTCGGTGCTCGTCGACCACGAGCTGAGCGGGCTGATCCTCGGGCTGACGCTCGCCACCCGGCCGGAGGACGTCTACCGGGCGCTGATCGAGGCCACCGCGTTCGGCACCCGGACGATCCTCGCGACGTTCGCCGAGGCAGGGCTGCCGGTCCAGGAGCTGTTCGTGGCCGGCGGGCTGCTGCGGAACCCGGTGGTCATGCAGATCTACGCGGACGTCACGCGGATGCCGCTGCACCTGATCGGCTCCGAGCAGGGCCCGGCGCTCGGGTCGGCGATGCACGCGGCGGTCGCCGCCGGCCTGCACGCGGACATCCACGCGGCCGCCGCGGCGATGGGCACCGTCCACCGCGACGCCTACGTCCCCGACGCCGGGCGCGCCGACGCCTACGACGTGCTCTACGAGCACTACCTGCGGCTGCACGACCACTTCGGGCGCGGCGGCGACGACGTGATGCACCGCCTCCGCGACCCGCGCCCGCGGCAGGTGGCCCATGGCTGACCTCGACGGCCTGCGGCGCGTCGTGTGCGACCTGCACGCCGAGCTGCCGCGCAACGGCCTGGTCGCGTGGACGAGCGGGAACCTCTCGGCGCGGGTGCCGGGCGCCGAGCTGATGGCGATCAAGGCCAGCGGCGTCCCCTACGACGAGCTGACGCCCGCGGCGATCGTCGTCTGCGACCTCGACGGCGATCTGGTCGACGGCGAGCTGGCGCCGTCCAGCGACGCCGCCGCGCACGGCTACGTCTACCGGCACATGCCCGAGGTCGGGGGCGTCGCCCACACCCACAGCGCCTACGCGACGGCGTGGGCGATCCGCGGCGAGCCGATCCCCTGCGTCATGACCGCGATGGCCGACGAGTTCGGCGGCGCGATCCCAGTCGGGCCGTTCGCGCTGATCGGCGACGAGGAGATCGGCCGCGGCGTCGTGGAGACGCTCGCCGGCCACCGCTCGCCGGCGGTGCTGATGCGCAGCCACGGCGTCTTCGCCCTCGGCGACGGGCCGCGCGCCGCGCTCAAGGCCGCGGTGATGTGCGAGGACGTCGCGCGCACCGTGCACCTCGCCCGCGCGCTCGGGCCCGTCGAGGCGCTGGAGCCGGAGGCCGTCGACGCGCTCTACGACCGCTACCAGAACGTCTACGGGCAGCGCTGAGGACGTCATGACCGACCGCTTGGACGATCGCCCGCAGGCCAGGCCCCGGATCGGGCTGCTCGGCGTCATGCAGAGCCTGTACGACGACATGCTGCCGGGCATCGGCGAGCGGCAGGCGGCCTACGCCGCCGAGGTCGCCGCCGCGCTGGGCGGCGTCGTCGACGTGGAGGTCGCCGCGCCGGTCAAGGACCGCGCGGCGGCGGAGCGGGCGGTGCGGGACCTGGAGGCCAAGGGCCTCGATGGCCTGCTCGTGGTGATGCTCACCTACGGGCCGGCGATGCGCGTCGCCCGGGCGCTGGCCGGGACGTCGCTGCCGATCTGCCTGGCCAACATCCAGCCCGTGCCCGAGGTCACCGCCGCCTGGGACATGGCCGACCTGACCTACAACCAGGGCATCCACGGCGCGCAGGACACCGCCAACGCGATGGTCCGCGCGGGCCGCGCCTTCCACGTCGTCACCGACGACTGGCGCGCCGACTCGTTCCGCGCGTCGATCGAGCGCTGGGCGCGCGCGGCGGCCGCCGTCACCCGCTGGCGGACGCTCAAGGTCGCCGTCTTCGGCTACGCGATGAACACGATGGGCGACATCCGGGTGGACGAGCATGCGCTGCTGCGGCGCCTGGGGCCGCAGGTCGACGCGCTCGCCCCCGGGGCGCTCGTGCGCGCGGTGGCCGCCGTCGGCGAGGGCGACGTCCGGTCGCTGATCGCCGAGGAGGACGCGCGCTTCGAGATCGACCCGCGGCTGAGCGCCGAGGAGCGCGACGACCACGCGCGCATGCAGCTCGCGCTGCAGCGGCTGCTGGACGACGGCGGCTACGGCGCCTACTCGACGCACTTCGACGCGATCGGCGACGACGGCCGCTTCGCGCGCCTGCCGCTGGCGGCCGCGTCGAGCCTGATGGCCATGGGCTACGGCTTCGCGGCCGAGGGGGACGCGCTGACCGCGGCGCTGATGCCCGCCGCCCGGACCCTGCTCGGCGACACGCAGTTCACCGAGATGTACGCGATGGACTTCCCGAGCGACTCGGTGCTGCTGAGCCACATGGGCGAGGGCAACTGGCGGCTGGCGCGCGAGGACCGCCCGGTCCGGCTGATCAAGCGCCCGCTGGCCATCGGCGGCCTCGCCGACCCCCCGACGTTCCTGTTCCAGTACCGCCCCGGCCCGGCGACGCTGGCGACGCTCGTCGCGCTCGGCGGCGAGCGCTTCCGGCTGCTGGTCGCCGAAGGCGAGGTGCTCGACAGCGCCGAGCTGCCCAACCTCGAGATGCCCTACGGCCGCTTCCGCCCCGACGGGGGGGTGCGGGCGTGCATGGACGCCTGGCTGCGGCTGGGCGGGCCTCATCACCAGGTGCTGAACCCCGGCCGCCGGACGCAGGCGTGGAGCGCCTTCGCCGAGCTGGCCGGGCTGGAGATCGCGCAGGTGTGAACCGACCGCAAAGGACCCACCCCACAAGGAGGATTCATGTCCACCGTCCACAGGCCCTCGAGGATCTCGCGCGCGCTGCTCTGCGCGGTTCTCGCTGCGCTCGTCGGCGGCCTGTTCGCCGCGTCGGCGGGCGCCGCCAAGTCCCACCACCACCGTCATCACCTCAGAGACCACCACGGGAGCGGTGACCTGTCCATCACCAAGTCCGGGTTCGGCTCGCTGTCCGACGGGACGCCGATCGACAAGTACACGCTCGCCAACGCGCGCGGCATGTCGGTCTCGATCATCACCTACGGCGGGATCATCCAGTCGATCCAGGTACCGGACAGCCACGGCCACGTCGACGACGTGGTGCTCGGCTTCAACAGCGTCGACGGCTACACCAGCCCCGCCTACCTGAAGAGCAACCCGTACTTCGGCGCGATCATCGGCCGCTACGGCAACCGCATCGCCAAGGGCATGTTCACCCTTGACGGCACGACCTATCACCTGCCGATCAACAACAACGGCAACAGCCTGCACGGCGGCGACGTCGGGTTCGACAAGGTCGTCTGGGCGGCCCAGCCGGTGCAGACCGACAAGACCGTGGGCCTGCAGCTGACCCACACCAGCCCGGACGGCGACCAGGGCTACCCCGGGACGATGCCGGTCACGGTCACCTACACGCTGGACAACAAGAACCGGCTGCGGATCGACTACTCCGCGACGACCGACAAGCCGACCATCGTCAACCTCACCAACCACACCTACTGGAACCTGTCGGGCGAGGGCTCCGGGACGATCGAGAACGAGCAGCTCCGGCTCAACGCCGACAGCTACACGCCGGTCGACCCCACCCAGATCCCGACCGGGGCGATCGACCCGGTGGCCGGCACGCCGCTGGACTTCCGGCGCTTCACGGCCGTCGGCGCGCGGCTGCGCGAGAACTTCCCGCAGCTCGTGATCGGGCAGGGCTACGACCTCAACTGGGTGCTGAACCGCTCGCCCGGTGACGACGGCCTGTTCCGGGCCGCGCAGCTCCGCGACCCGGCCAGCGGGCGGGAGCTGACCATCTCGACGACGGAGCCGGGGATCCAGTTCTACTCCGGCAACTTCCTCGACGGGACGCTGTACGGCAAGAGCGGCCGGCAGTACCGGGAGGGCGACGGGCTGGCGCTGGAGACCCAGCACTACCCCGACTCGCCGAACCACCCGAACTTCCCGTCGACGGTCCTCCGTCCCGGGCAGACCTACCAGACCACGACGGTGTACGCCCTGTCCACCCACGACGACGACTAGCAGCTCCGTTCCCCCCACCCCCCGCGAAACCCGCGCGCGTCCCCTCCGGCGCGCGCGGGGCGGGGAGGGTGACGCGATCGGCCACCTGGGTGGCCCGGCGCGCGCCGATGGCGCGGGCAGAGTGGTGGCATGCGCCTGACTCGTTCGACCTCTGCCCTCGCCGCTGCCGTGGCCGCCGCGGCGCTCGTCCCCGCCGCCGCACAGGCCCAGGGGGGCGTCCAGCTCGCCCAGGAGCAGCATCCGACGCCGGTCGCCGCGTTCCACGGCACCGTGATGTGGTCGCACCTCGACCCGGCCACCGGCGCCTATCAGCTGATGCTGTCCCAGGACGGCGGCGCTCCGCGCGTCGTCCCGGTCGCCGAGCGGCCCGAGCCGTTCGACATCGACCTCGGGTCCAACCGCGGCGGCTCGACCTACGCGGTCTACACGCGCTGCACCGACGGCGACAGCGGCTGCGACGTCTACCGCCTGCGCCCGTCGACCGGCGCCGAGCAGCACATCACGAAGCTGAGCTCGCCGACCGCCGACGAGCGCGACCCGACGATCTCCGGCGGCAACATCGCGTTCATCCGGCGCGAGGCCGGGCGCGACCAGCTCCGCTACGGCACGACGATCACGTCGTCCAAGGGCTCAAAGCTCATCGTGAAGCTGCCGTCGATCGCGTCCGCCGAGCTCGGCGACCTGACCCATGTCGCCTACGTCGCCGTCCGCGGCGCCCGCGAGGCGGTCCATGTCCGCAACCTCAGCACGGGCCACGACCAGGTCGTCTACCGCGCGACGTCCGGCGGCGCGAACACCGCGCACGTCACGAAGCCGTCGTTCATGGAGGAGCCCAACGCCTTCGTGTGGGCGCGCACCAACCTCGGCTCGGGCACCGGCAACCGGCTGATCCGCTACACCCTGCGCGGCTCCGAGCTCGCCTACGCCCAGGGCTCCTCGCGCTGGGCGTCCACGGCCTGGGCCGGCGACCAGCTCGGCGCCGCGACCTCGGGGGCGGTCGACCAGACCGGCTGCAAGCTCAACCACTACGACCCGGACACGGCGTCGGTCTGCACGATCGGCCTGACGGGGCCGGTGACGTTCGGCGCGCGGCCGTAGGCGCCGGCCGCGCCGGCCGACACCGGCCGCCCGCTCGGCGCTACCCTCTGCGGCGCCTGCCCTCCTAGCTCAGTTGGTAGAGCACTTCCATGGTAAGGAAGGGGTCATCGGTTCGAGTCCGATGGAGGGCTCTGACGCGATCGCGGTGCGCCGCACCGGTCCCTTCCGTCGGCGGCACGTTCGGGTTCATCCGCGCCGTGGAGGTCTCGAGGCGCTCTCCGGACCTTCGTAGCGCGGCGATGCTCGTCGCTGCGGGTCAGTACGCGCGCCCGATGATGGCCATCAGGTCCGGCGCATCCGGTCCCGCCGGCACCTCGCCCTCCGGGGTCTGAAGACACCGCACCGAGACCGCGTCCTCGTTCAGCTGCCGTTCGCCGTCCTCGCCGATGGCCGCCCAGGGCACCCGGGCGAAGCCCGTCCTCGCGGCCTCCCGTGCCTCGGCGAGGGTGCTCACGTCGCGGAGGTGCTGCCGTGTACGTTCCGCTGCCTCGGCCGCCAGGGCCGCCTGGATGTCGAGCAACAGCTCGCGGACCACCTCGGGAAGCGAGGAGAGGGCGACGCTGTCACGGCGGCCGCTGTCGCGCCGCACCACCGTCGCGGCATCGTCCGCCAGGTCTCGCGGGCCGATCTCCACGCGCACGGGAACGCCTTTGAGCTCCCACTCGGTGATGCGCCGCCCCAGACCGAGGTCGCCGCGACTGTCCGTGCGCGTGCGAACCCCCGCCTGCGTCAGAGCCTGGTCGGCGGAAGCCACGGCAGCCAGAGTGTCCGGATCGTCCTTGGCCGCGATGACGATCGCCTGCACCGGCGCCACCACCGGCGGCAGCCGCAGCCCCGCGTCATCGCCGTGGCACATGATCAGCCCGCCCACCATCCGGGTCGTCGATCCCCACGAGGTCGTCCAGCACAGCTCTCGCGACCCATCGCGTGACGTGTACGCGATGTCGAAGGCGCGAGCGAAGTTCTGGCCGAGCTCGTGACTCGTCGCCATCTGCAGCGCCTTGCCGTCCCGCATCATGACTTCGCAGGTGATCGTGTTCGTCGCGCCGGCGAACCGCTCGATGCGCGTCTTGATCCCTCCCAGGACGGGCATCGCCAGGCAGTCGCGGAGAAACGCCGTGTAGACGTCGTCGTGGACGACGCGCGCGTACCTGGCGGCATCGGCCTCGGTCGCATGCGCCGTGTGCCCCTCCTGCCACAGGAACTCGGTCGTCCGGAGGAACATGCGGGGACGGAGCTCCCAACGCACGACGTTGGCCCATTGATTGAGGAGCAGCGGGAGCTCGCGATAGCTCTGTATCCACTTCGCCATGAACTCGCCGAAGACCGTCTCGCTCGTGGGCCGGACGACGAGCGGCTCGGCCAGATCCTTGCCACCCGCATGCGTCACGACCGCAAGCTCAGGGCTGAAGCCCTCGACATGCTCGGCCTCGCGCTGAAGGTGGCTCTCCGGGATCAGCAACGGGAAGTAGACGTTCTCGGCACCCGCTGCCTTGATCCGCCGGTCTTCCTCGCCCTGCATGCGCTCCCACAACGCATAGGCGTAAGGGCGGATGACCATCGTCCCGCGCACGGGTCCGTTGTCGGCGAGCTCCGCTTTGCCGAGGAGCTCCTGGTACCACCGAGGAAAGTCCTCGGCCTGCGGCGTCAGGACTGCGCGATGAGCCACGGAAGGCAACGATACGAGGGCCGGCGCCCGCGTTCTCGGGCGGCCGGCCGCGCAGTCGCTCACGCGGGTTGGGCGGCGGCTTCGGCCTCGGGCCTCACCGTCGAGGGCTCGACCCGCAGCAGGCGCGCCGGCCGGCGCGGCAGCCACCAGTTCCACCGGCCGAGGATGGCGACGGCCGCCGGCGCCAGGACGCCGCGGATGAGCGTGGCGTCGAGCAGGATGCCGCCGCCGAGGGCGGTCGCGAACATCTTCGCCTCGGTGCCGGGCCCGGCGCTCATGGCGACGAAGGCGAGGCCGAGGATCAGGGCCGCGCTGGTGACGAGGCGGCCCGTGCGGCCGATCCCTTCGACGACGGCCGTCTCCGTCGAGCCGGTCCTGTCGAACGCCTCGCGCATCCGGCTGAGGATGAACACCTGGTAGTCCATCGAGATGCCGAACAGGAACGCGAAGACGACGATCGGCATCTCGACGTTGATCGCGCCGGTCGCGCCGATGCCCCAGATCGCCTCGGATCCGAAGCCGTGCTGCCAGACGAGGACCATCAGCCCCCAGGCGGCGCCGACCGACAGCAGGTTCAGCAGGACGGCCTTGAGCGGCAGGATCAGCGAGCGGAACGCGCGCGCCAGGAGCACGAACGTCAGCGCGGAGATCAGGGCGATGACCAGCGGGAAGTTGCCGTAGACGGAGGCCAGGAAGTCGGCGCTCTGCGCCGCCTCGCCGCCCGTTACGACATCGGCGGGCAGCTCCCGGGTGGCTGCCCGCACGCGATCGAGCGTCGCGCGGCCTTCGGGCGAGTTGCCGTCCCGGGCCGGGATGACCGTGACCAGCGCGGTCCCGCCGCGGCGCCAGGCCCGTGGGGCCACCGCGGCGCGCACGCCGTCGACGCCGCTCAGCGCGTGAGCGACGACGTCGGGATCGCCCGAGCGGACGAGCGTGTCGAACGGCGACAGGGGTCCGGTGCCGATGCCGGAGCCGGCGAGCTGGTCGAGGCCCGCGCGTGCCGGGCCGGCCTGGGCCAGCGAGTCGGCGCGCGGGTTTCCGAGCTGGATCGTGGAGGCGGCGACGACGAGTGCGCCCAGGACGGCGATCGATGCGACGGCGGCCGTCCAGCGGCGGCGCACGACGATGCGGGCCCAGGCCGACCAGCCGGGGCTGACGCGATCGGTGCGTCCGGTGTGGCGCCGGTCGAGCCTGGGCCCGATCGTGGCCAGGACGACCGGCAGCAGGGTGACGGCGACCGCGACGCTGACGAGCGGGATCAGCATGCCGGCGATGCCGAGGCTGCGCAGGAAGGGCACGGGCAGCGCCACGAGCGCGAGCAGCGAAATGGCGACGGTGCTGCCGCTGAAGACGACGGCGCGGCCCGCGTGCTGCATGGCCTGGACGACGGCGGCCTCGTTGCTGGTGCCCGTGCGCAGGCGCTCCTCGCGCCAGCGCACCACGACCAGCAGCGCGTAGTCGATGGCGATGGCCAGGCCGATCAGCGCGGCCAGGAACTTCACGATGACCGAGACGTCGGTGGCGGCCGCCAGCGGCCAGATCAGCAGGAAGGTCGTCGGGATGGCGACGAGCGCCATCAGCAGCGGGACGATCGCCATCCACGACGCGAAGACGAACGCCAGGACGAGCAGAGCGCCGGCGACGGCGAGCAGGGCCTCTACGGCGAGGCTCGCTCCGCCGGCCTTGTCGCCGTCGGCGGCCGCTTCGCGGAGGGCATCGAGGCCCGTGGCCCGGACGGGGGCGCCGGCCACGGTGACGCCGGCCAGTGCCTGCTGCGTCGCGCGGGCCTCCGCCTGTCCGGGGTCGACGCCGCCGAGCGCCGGGATCGAGACCAGCGCGAAGGTCGTGCGGCCGTCCTCGGACACGAAGGCCCGGTCATGCGTGGACGCGTAGGACGCGACGCGGGAGCCTGGCACCGCGGCCTTGACCTTGGCCATCGCGGCCGTCAGCTCCCCGGCGACGCCGGGCGAGTCGACCGTCGTGCCCGCCGGCAGCGTCACGACCGGCACGATCGGTGCGACGTCGCCGCCGTTGCCGTAGACCTGGGC
>JAICJK010000246.1 GCA_025928415.1 Solirubrobacteraceae bacterium
CTCGCGGCGCAGCGCCCTGGTCACGCTGCTGTTCATCGCCTCCGTCCTGGCCTTCCTGATCGTGGTGCTCCCGGAGCTCGGCGGCGTCAAGGACACGTGGAACCGGCTCGACGAGGCGGACCCGTGGTGGATCGGGCTGGCCCTCGGCTTCCAGATCCTCTCGATGGCCAGCTACATCCTCATCTTCCAGGGCGTTCACGTGCCGCCGGGCTCGCCGATCACCTACCGCGAGAGCTACCTGATCACGATGGCCGGGCTGGCCGCGACGCGGCTGTTCGCGGCCGGGGGCGCCGGCGGCGTCGCGCTCACCGCGTGGGCGCTGCGGCGGTCCGGGATGCCCCGGCGCGAGGTGGCCGAGCGGATGATCGCCTTCCTCGTCCTGCTCTACGGCGTCTACATGGCGGCGATGCTGCTCGGCGGCCTCGGGCTGTTCGTGGGGCTCTTCAGCGGGTCTCACCCGTTCGCGTTGACCGCCGTCCCGGCGATCTTCGCCGCGGTGGCGATCGCGATCTTCCTCGCCGTGGCCTTCGTGCCCGACGACCTCGAGCGCCGCCTCGGGCGCATGCACCCCAAGCATCCGCGGCTGCTGCAGCTCGTCCAGCGACTGGCCGCCGGGCCCGCGTCGCTGTCGGGCGGCATCCGCTTCGCGATGGCAAAGGCGCGCCACCCGGACGCCGCGATGATCGGGACCGTCACCTGGTGGGCGTTCAACATCCTCGTGCTGTGGGCCGCGTTCCGGGCCTTCGGGCACTCGCCGCCGGCGGCCGTGCTCGTCGTCGGATTCTTCGTCGGGATGCTCGGCAACCTGCTGCCGCTGCCGGGCGGCGTCGGCGGGGTGGACGCCGGCATGGTCGGGACGTTCGTCGCCTTCGGCGTCCCCTACGGGCTCGCGCTGATCGCCGTGCTGACCTACCGCCTGCTGGCCTTCTGGCTGCCGACGATCCCCGGCGCGATCGCCTACTTCCAGCTCCGCCGGACCGTCCAGGGGTGGCACCGGGAGGACCGCAGCCTGCGCGCAACCGCCGCCGATGGCGGTACTATACAAAGTGAAGTGAGTCCCCGAACCCAGGTGGGAAGCGAGTGAAGATGCCCAAGATCGAGAACGTGATCATCGTCGGGTCCGGCCCCGCCGGCTACACCGCGGCGCTGTACACGTCTCGGGCGAACCTCGAGCCGCTGGTCGTCGAGGGCTTCCTGTGGGGCGGCCTGCTCCAGCAGACCACCGAGGTCGAGAACTACCCCGGCTTCCCGGAGGGGATCATGGGCCCCGCGCTGATGCAGGCCATGCGCGACCAGGCCGAGCGCTTCGGCACGCGCTTCGAGACCGACGTGGCCACGCGCGTCGAGCTGGCCGGCGAGCCGGGCGGGATCCACAAGGTCTTCGTCGGCGACGAGGAGCACCAGGCTCGCACCGTGATCCTGTCGATGGGCGCGGAGCACAAGAAGCTCGGCGTCCCCGGCGAGGACGAGCTCGGCGGCCGCGGCGTGTCCTACTGCGCCACCTGCGACGCCGCGTTCTTCAAGGATCGCCACATCGTCGTGGTCGGCGGCGGCGACAGCGCCATGGAGGAGGCCATCTTCCTCGCGAAGTTCGGCTCGAAGGTCTCGATCGTGCACCGCCGCGACGAGTTCCGCGCGTCGCAGATCATGCTCGACCGCGCGAAGGCGTCGGAGAACATCGAGTTCCTCACGCCGTACCTCGTCGAGCGCTTCGAGGCCGACGAGGCCGGCGGGCTGCCGCGCGTGCACCTGCGCCACGTCGGCGGCGGCGAGCCGCTGGTGATCGAGGGGGCCGGCTCGTTCATCGCGATCGGCCACGAGCCGCAGTCCGAGCTCGTCGCCGGCGTGATCGACACCGACGACGAGGGCTACGTGATCACCCAGGGCCGCTCGACGCGGACCAACCGGCCCGGCGTGTTCGCCGCCGGCGACCTCGTCGACCACACCTACCGCCAGGCCGTCACCGCGGCCGGCTCCGGCTGCCAGGCCGCGCTCGACGCCGAGTGGTACCTGCGCGACACGCCCGAGGTCCCGACGCCCGCGGGCATGCCTGAAGGGGACCTCGCCGAAGCGCAGTGGGCGGCGCCTGCGCCGGACGCGTAGCCGGCGGCCGCCGGTAGCTGTCAGAGCGCGATCGTGGCGCCCGCGGCGTGCGCGGTGACCGTCGCGCCGTCCGCGGTGCGCTGCACGCGGTGGGCGGCGCCGATGCCGTGGACGGTGGCGTGGCCGTCGGCGGCGACGAGCGCGGTGCCCTCGTCGAGCGCCCAGCCCTCCGAGCGGTCGGCGATCGCGAGCGCGTGCAGCAGCCGCGGGAGCGTGCCCCACTGGGCGGCGTGGACGTCGACGCAGAACGGGACGAGGCCGAGGCCGTCGCGGATGGTGAGGGCCTCGAGGTCCTCGCCCGCCTCCTCCGGGCAGACCGCGACGTCGCGCCCGCCGAGCTTCGCGCGCCAGCCCCCGACGACGGCGCGCTCGGCGGCCAGGGCGGCCCCGGCGCTGAAGCCGGCGTAGGGGATCTGCTGGCGGCGCACGACGTCCAGCCAGGCCATGCCGCCCGCCATCAGCGCGTCGCGGTAGCCCGGCGTCCAGCCGCCGGCGACGTACACGCCGCCGGCGCCGTCGAGGTCGTCGGCGCGGGGGCCGCGCGTCGGGGAGATCGGGATCGGGCGCACCTCTGACGCGCCCGCCCCGGCGAGCGCGGACGCCCAGCGCGCGAGGTCGGTCTCGGGGCCCTGATCGAGGACGTAAGCCACGATCGGGCCGTCCCCGGCGGCCATCGCGTCGTCGACGAACGGGCCGTGGGAGGCCAGAGCGGCGGCGCGGTCGAGCCCACCGCCGATGAGATGCACGCGCATGCGGGGGCGAACCGTAGCGGCACATTCGCCTGGAAGCTCATGTGCTCGGGACGAAGCCGGCCCCGGGGGGCCGTCTCGTCCGCGTTGCCGGCGGGCCGTCCGACCGCCTGAGCAGGCGGCTCAAGCGGCCGGGCGCGGGTCCTCGGCCGCCGGGGCGGGCGGCGCGGGAGTGCTGGTCCCCGTCGGGCGCGGGACCGGCTTGACGGTGGGGTAGGTGTACTGGTGGCTCATGCTCTCTATCGGGACATACGCCTGAGGGGGCGATGGGTTGCGGAGCGGCGAGTGTGGGGTTCCTCACACGACGCCCGACTCCTGCGAGGCGTACCCGCGATCGTGGGCCCGACACCCGCCCCTGTGCGCATGCGTGCCGCCGCGGCCCGGCCGTCACCCGGCGTCGAGCAGCACGCCCTCCAGCGCCAGCAGCCGCAGCTTGCGGTCCACGCCGCCGGTGTAGCCGCCGAGGCTGCCGCCCGTGCGCAGCACGCGATGGCACGGCACGACGATCGGCAGCGGGTTGGCGCCCAGGGCGTTGCCCGCGGCGCGCACGGCGCGCTCGTTGCCGGCGCCGGCCGCGACGCCGCGGTAGGTCGACGTCGCGCCGAACGGGATGCGGGCGGTCGCCTGCAGGATGCGCTGCCCGAACCCCTTGGTCAGCCCCCAGTCCAGGCGCACGTCGAAGGCCGTCCGCCGGCCGGCGAAGTACTCGTCGAGCTCGCGGGCGATGCCCGCCATCCGCGCGCGGTCCTCCAGGATCCGGGGAGAGAGCGCCGCGGCGAGCTCGTCGAGCACCGCGTCGACGCCGCCGTGGAAGTCGGCGTAGGCGACGCGCGCCAGCCCGCGGCGCGTCCCCGCGACCACGAGCCGGCCGACGGGCGAGTCGAGGACGGCGTAGCCCACCTCGGCGCGCGCGCCGAAGCGCTCGGCGAAGCGCGCGGCGGCCGCGGCCGCGGCGTCCGGCTCGGCGGGGGGGAGGGTCGGTCGGTCGGTCGTCATGCGTGGAGCTCCAGTCGCAGCTTCTTGAGGCCTTCGTGGGCCGAGCGCCGGGCCGCCTCCTCGCTGCAGCCGAGCGCCACCGCGACCTCCGCGTGCGTGAGGTTCCCGGCGTAGCGCAGGGTGAGCGCCGCCCGCTGCTTGGCGGGCAGGGCACGGACCCGGGCCCACACCGGGTCCTCGCCGGGCGGCGGGTCGTCATATCCCGTTTCCGGGACCTCGCCGACGGGGACGGCGCGGCGCCCGCGCGCCCGGAAGTGGTCGAGCGCCTTGCGCTGGGCGATCGTCAGCACCCACGCGCGCAGGTTCGAGCCCTCGGGCAGCCGCTCGTAGGCCTTCAGCGCGGCCACGAACGTCTCCTGGAAGCAGTCGTCGGCCTCGGTGGGGCCGACGGTGGCCGCGAGGTAGCGCCAGACCAGGTCGCGGTGGTCGTCGAGGAAGCGCTGGAACGGAGGCAGGGACACGGGCTCTGCGGGCAAGACGCGGGGCGCGAGGGAAACGTGAGGCCGGCGCGCCCGCGCCGTGCGGCCGGCGGCCGGCGCGCGGTCAGCCGGGCGCCTCGCCCTCCTCGGCGGGCTCGGGGTGGAAGCGTCCGGCCTCCGCGAACGTGCGCCGCAGCAGCGGGGCGGCGCGGTAGCGCTCCTCGCCGAGCTCCGCCCGCAGGCCGTCGAGCACCATCAGCACGTGGTCGAGCCCGATCTCGTCCGCCCAGGCCAGCGGACCGCGCGGGTGGTTGAGCCCGAGGACCATGCCGTCGTCGAGGTCCCCCGGATCGGCGGTCACCCGCTCCTGCAAGGCGAAGGCGGCCTCGTTGACGAGCTGGCAGGCCATC
>JAICJK010000209.1 GCA_025928415.1 Solirubrobacteraceae bacterium
ACCTCCCGCCCGCGGATGCGGACCGGCTCGGCGAGCGCCTCGAGCACGCGGTCGGCGATCGTCTCGGCGACCTCCGGGCCCTCGAGCTCCTCCAGCAGGATCGCGAACTCGTCGCCGCCCAGCCGCGCCGCGGTGTCGCCGCCGCGCAGGCAGGAGCCCAGCCGCCGCGCGACCTCGACGAGCAGGTCGTCGCCGGCCTGGTGGCCGAGCGAGTCGTTGACGGTCTTGAAGCGGTCCAGGTCGCAGAACAGGACGGCCAGGCGTCCGCCGCTGCGCTCGGCGCGCGCGGTGGCGTGGTCCAGGCGGTCGTGGAACAGCACGCGGTTGGGCAGCCCGGTCAGCGAGTCGTGCAGCGCCTGGTGGGTCATCGCGGCGACGGTCTTGGCGTCGTTGAGCGCGAGGCTCGCGTGCTCGGCCAGCGAGCTCAGGATGTCCTGCTCGGGCTGGGAGTAGCGCCGGCCCGGCACGCGCGAGGCGGTCATCAGCGAGCCGATGATCTCCCCGTTCTCGTGGACGGGAACGGCCATGGCGGCCGAGACGTCCTTGTTGCGGAAGGCCTCCATCGCGCCCGGGTGGCCCTGGTAGTCGTCGACGACCACCAGCCGGCCCTCGGACACCGCCTGGCCGCCGACGCCCTCGCCGACGGCGCGGCGCTCGAGCATCAGGCGCTGGTGCCCGTCGAGGCCGAGCGCGGCGGCGACGTTGAGGATCGCCGGGTCCTCCGCGTCGCGCAGCAGCAGCGCGGGCAGGTCGTCGCCGAGCAGGTCGTGGGTCGCCTCGACGATCGCGGTGAGCACCTCCGGCAGCGGCGCGCGGTGGGAGATCGACCGCTGGATCTCCGACAGGCCCTCGAACAGCTCCTGGCGCTGCTTGGCCTCGTCGCGGGTGCGCAGCAGCCGGACGGTCAGCGCCAGCGAGCTCGCCATGCCGCGCAGCAGCGTCAGCTCGACGCGGGTCAGCGGGGCCCCCGGGCGGACGACCACGACGGCGTCGGGGACCTTGCCGGCCGGCGTCTCGCCGACCTCGAGCCGGGCGACGGCCGCGCCGACCTCGCCGACCGCGGGCACGGGGACGTAGCCGCCGGCGATCGTGGCGGCGTGCAGCAGCGCCTCGGTCGGCAGCGTCCCGGCGCGCCAGCCCTGCGCGGCCGCGACCACGCCGTCGAGCACCACCGCGGCGTTGCGCGCGCCGACCGCCTCGGCGATCCGCTCGACCCCGAGCCGCAGCGCCACGGGCGCTTCGTCGGTCGCCGAGATGGCAGCGACGAACTCTGCGAGCTGCTGGGTGGACCAGCCACCTGGTGCGCGGGACGGAGGGGACATGGCGATCGGTTGCGGCACGGGCACGAGGCCCACCTGCGCATCCATCGGACGCTATGCCTTCCAGGTGCAGTCCTCCACCCCCGGACCGGACGCGAAGCGGATGGATAGTCTCGCTGCGCCGTGCCCGACCGCCCCCGCCCCCAGTTGCCGTCACCCCTGCGCGGCGTCGGGTTCCAGGCCCCGTTCGGCCGCCGGGCCGTGGTCGTCGGCGCCGGCTCGTTCGGGACCGCGGTCGCCGTGCTCCTGGCGCGCGGCGGGCTGCGCACGACGCTGCAGGCCCGGACGCGCGAGCAGGCGGAGCGCCTGGCCACCGATCGCGAGAACGCCGTGTACCTGCCCGGGGTCGAGCTGCCCCGCGAGCTGCGGGTGGAGGCCGCCGACGCCGGCCTCGCGCGGGCGGAGTTCGTCTTCCTCGGCGTCCCCTCGCACGACCTGGACGCGGTGATCGCGGGGCTGGTGGCGCGCGGCCTCGGGCCGCGCGCCAGCGTGGTCTCCCTGTCGAAGGGGCTCGTGCCGCCGACCGGGCGCGCGCCGACCGTCGTGCTGCGCGAGCAGTTCGGCCCCGAACGGGTCGCGTGCATCGGCGGGCCCGCCCACGCGCGCGAGATGGTCCACGAGGGCGCGGGGCTCGTCGCCGCCTCCGAGGACGAGGCGCTGGCCCTGCAGCTCGCGCGCGTCTTCATCCAGGCCGGCGTCGTCTGCGAGGAGTCCAACGACCCGCTCGGCGTCGAGCTGGCGGGGGCGGCCAAGAACGCCGCGGCCCTGGCCGCGGGGGCCACGGAGCGCCAGGGCCTCAACGCCGCGGGCGCGGCGGCGGGGCACATCTTCGCGGAGGTCTGGCGCTACGCGGAGGCGCAGGGCGCCCGGGCCGACTCGATGATCGGCCTGGCGGGGACCGGCGACCTCGTCGCCACCGCGCTGGCGCCGCAGTCGCGCAACCGGCGCGCGGGCGAGCTGCTGGCCGACGGCGTCGCGGCCGAGGAGATCCCGCAGCGGATCGGCCAGGCCGTGGAGGCGCTGGAGTCCGTCCCGCTGCTGGCGGAGGCGATCGAGCGGGCCGGGTTCGAGGCCCCGGTCACCGGGGGGCTCGCGCGGCTCATCGCCGCCGACCTGCCGCTGGACGACTGGGTCGCGCTGGTCCGCACGACCGTGCCGCCGCCCGCGCGCTTCCGGCGCGTCCCGGCGCGGCCGCGGCCGCGCTGGTGGGCGCGGCTGCGGGAGCGGCTCGGGCTCGGTCGCGGCGCCCGTGAGCGCCGCGCCCTGGAAGGCGGCTCCTAGCCCGCGTTCGCGACCTGGGCCGGCCGCTGGCCCAGCTTGACGTGAACGGTCTTCGTCGCGCCGCCGCGCTTGATCGTCACGTCGACCTGGTCGCCCGCGGCGTGGCCGTCCACGGCGCCGGAGAGGTCGTCGGCCGAGGCGATCGGCGTCCCGCCGAACGCGGTGACGACGTCGCCGGCGCGCAGGCCGGCGTCCGCCGCCGGGCCGCCGGAGGCGACGGTCGCGAGCTGGGCGCCCTGCGTGGTCCCGGTGGCGTCCTGGAGGCTCACGCCGAGGTAGGCGTGGGAGACCTTGCCGCCGTGCTCGAGCTGGGTGACGACCGACTTGACGGTGTTGGACGGGATCGCGAAGCCGATGCCCGTGTTGCCGCCCGTCGAGCCGTCGGGGCTCGAGGAGCCCGACTCGATCTGCGAGTTGACGCCGATGACCTCGCCCGCCGTGTTCAGCAGCGGCCCGCCGGAGTTGCCCGGGTTCAGCGCGGCGTCGGTCTGGATGACGTTGGAGATCGAGAAGCCGTCCGGCGCGCTGATCTCGCGCTGGAGCGCCGACACGACGCCGGTCGTC
Organism: Solirubrobacteraceae bacterium; assembly: GCA_025928415.1. Taxonomy (GTDB): domain Bacteria; phylum Actinomycetota; class Thermoleophilia; order Solirubrobacterales; family Solirubrobacteraceae; genus Paraconexibacter. The sequence goes on from JAICJK010000209.1 coordinate 3,165, forward strand.
AGCGTCCGGTCGAGGCCGTAGGGGTTGCCGATCGCGTAGGTCGGGTCCCCGACCTGCACGGTGCTCGAGTCGGCGAGCTTCAGGGGCGCGAGCGCCTTGCCGCCGGTGTCGACCTTCAGCAGGGCGAGGTCGGTCGAGCTGTCCTTGCCGATCAGCTTCGCGGTCTGCTGCGGGCCGTCGCCGATCTTGACCTTGATGCTCGTCGCGCCGTCGACCACGTGGTTGTTGGTGACGATCAGCCCGTCCTTGGAGACGACGAAGCCGCTGCCGGTGGCCGTGCCCGACTGGCTCCGGGACGGCGCGAACGGGTTGTCCGAGCCGGCGGCCTGCGTGATCTCGGCGGTGATGAAGGCCACCGAGCCCGCGGTCTGCTTGTAGACCTGGCCGGGGGTGAGCGCCTTCGACGTCGACGTGACGGTGGCGTCGACGGGCTGCGCGGTGCGCGCGCCGGCCGCCGCGGCCGTGACCGTCCGGGTCGTCGTGGCGCCGCCGTCGTGGAGCGTCAGGGCGACGCCGGACCCGGCGGCCCCGCCGCAGGCGGCGCACAGCAGTGCGGTGGTGAGGACGCGCTTGGAAGCCATGCAGACAGGCTGCGCGCCGGCGGTCAAGGGCCGCTGTGCGCTCCCGAAGAACCAGCGAAGAGCCGCGGGCGCCGTCCGGGGCGCCCGGCGGGCTACCCTCGGTCGCGATGGCCGTGACCGCCGCCCGCGAGCCCTGGAGCGCCCTGCTCGACGCCGGTCGCGCCGACCACCGCCTGGTCCGCGAGGCCTTCGAGGGCGCGCGGGCGCCGGTCGTCGTCCCGATCCCCGAAGGCCTGCACCCGCGCCTGGTCGCGGCCCTCGACCATGCGGGGATCCGCGGGCTGTGGGCCCACCAGCACGCGGCGCTGCTCAGCGCGATGCAGCAGACGACGATCGTCACGACCGGCACCGCGTCCGGCAAGTCGCTGTGCTTCAACCTGCCCGCGCTGCAGGCGCTGCTCCAGCGCCCGACCGCCCGCGCGCTGTACCTGTACCCGACCAAGGCGCTGGCGCAGGACCAGGCGCGGGCGCTCAACGCCTTCGGGATGGCCAAGGAGATCCGGCCGGCGATCTACGACGGGGACACGCGCCAGGAGGACCGCCGCCAGATCCGCCGGCGGTCGAACCTGGTCCTCACCAACCCGGACATGCTCCACGTCGGGATCCTGCCCAACCACGACAGGCACTGGGCCGACTTCTTCCACAACCTCGACGTGGTCGTCGTCGACGAGGCGCACGTCTACCGCGGGGTCTTCGGCTCCCACGTGGCCAACGTCCTGCGCCGCCTGCGCCGGGTCTGCGCGCGCGAGCCGCGGATCCTGCTGGCCAGCGCGACGATCGCCAACCCGGGCGAGCTGGCCGAGCGCCTGACCGGGCTGGACGACGTCGCCGTCGTCGACGAGGACGGCTCGCCAGGCGCGCGGCGCCAGATCGCCATGTGGAACCCGCCGGTGACCGACGAGGCGCTGCAGACCCGGCGCTCGCCGCTGGGCGAGGCGGCCGACCTGGTCTCCGAGCTCGTGCGCGAGGGCGCGCGGACGATCTGCTTCATCAAGTCCCGCAAGGGGGTGGAGCTGCTGGCCAAGATGGTCAAGGACGACCTCGAGCAGTCCGAGGCCCCCGAGCTCGCCGCGCGCGTCGCGCCCTACCGCGCCGGCTACACCCCCCAGCAGCGGCGCGAGCTCGAACGGCAGCTCTCCGAGGGGGAGATCCTCGCGGTGATCACGACCAACGCGCTGGAGCTCGGCATCGACATCGGCGCGCTGGACGCGGCGGTCTGCGTGACCTTCCCGGGGACGGTCGCCAGCCTGCGCCAGATGTGGGGCCGCGCGGGTCGGCGCGGGCGCGGGCTGGCCGTCTACGTCGCCGGCGAGGACGCGCTGGACCAGTTCTTCTGCAAGCACCCCGACGAGTTCCTCGAGCGCCCGGTCGAGTCGGCGATCCTCGACCACGAGAGCGAGGAGATCCACCTCGCCCACCTGCTGTGCGCCGCGCACGAGGCGCCGATCGACCCGGAGGGCGACCGCGACACGCTCGGCCC
>JAICJK010000032.1 GCA_025928415.1 Solirubrobacteraceae bacterium
CCGCCGCGGCGCGGGGCGCCGCGACGGCCTCCCGATGCCCGCGGGGGACGGCGGGCCCCTGGATGGCCACGCCCACGAGGGCGGCGGCGGCCACGCACTGCGCGGCCTCGCCGCCGAAGTGGCCGAGCAGGCCGGCGGCCGCGGGCCGGTTCGCGAGCCCGCCGGCGAGGACCCGCAGCGGCGCGAAGAGCGGCAGCGCGACGCCGGCCCACGCCCGGCGCTGCTCGCTCAGACGCGTGCGCGCCCGCCAGACCAGCGACTTCGTCGCGCTGAGCGACCAGCCGTGGTGCAGGCCGACGTCCTCGTCGGAGCTACCCTCGAGCGCCACGCCCACCAGCGCCTCGCGCTGGGCGGCGGGCAGCGCCCGGAGCGCCGCCACGGTGTGGCGCAGCTCGCCGCGGACGACGGCGCCGGCGTGCACGTCGGCCGGCGCGGCGAGCTGCTCGTCGAGCGCCGCGGTGGCGCGCCGCGCCGCGGCGCGATGGCGATCGACGCAGCAGTTGGCGACGATCGCGTGCAGCCAGGCCGCCTCGTTGCCGGGCTCCTTGCCGGCCCGCAGCGCACGCAGCGCGCGGATGAGCGCCTCCTGGACGACGTCCTCGGCCTCGTCGGACCGGTCGCCCAGCCGGCGCCGCGCCGCGCCGACCAGGGCGTCGCGGTGGCGGCTCGCCAGCTCGGCGAAGCGGCGCTCCTGGCGGGGGCTCATGCCCCGATGACGTGCCGCGCCCGGCAGAAGTTGCGCGCGCGCCCGTCAGGCCGCCGGCGCGAGCTCGGCCGGCGCCCCGAACGCCGTCAGGACCTCCGGCAGCGCGACCGAGCCGTCCGGCCGCTGGCCGTTCTCCAGCAGCGCGATGATCGTCCGCCCCACGGCCACGGCGGTCCCGTTGACCGTGTGCAGGGTCACCGGCCGGCCGCCGCCGGCCGGGCGCATGCGGATCTCCAGCCGCCGCGCCTGGAAGTCCGTGGTGTTCGACGTCGACGTGAGCTCGCGGTAGCGGCCCTGGCCCGGCAGCCATGCCTCGCAGTCGAACTTCTTCGCCGCGCTGGCGCCGAGCTCGGCGACGGAGATGTTCACCACCCGGTAGGGGATCCCCAGCTCGCCGAGGATCTCCTGCTCGATGGCGAGCAGGCGCTCGTGCCAGGCGACGGACTCCTCCGGGGCCACGAAGCCGAACATCTCGACCTTGTCGAACTGGTGCACGCGGAAGATCCCGCGGGTGTCCTTGCCCGCGGCGCCCGCCTCGCGCCGGAAGCACGGCGAGAAGCCCGCGTAGAGGCGCGGCAGCTCCTCCTCGGCGAGGATCTCGCCCGCGTGCAGCGAGGCCAGCGCCACCTCGCTGGTGCCGGCGAGGTAGAGCTCGTCGGCGGGGAGGTGGTAGATCTGCTGCTCGGTGTCGGGCAAAAAGCCGGTGCCGAACAGCGCGGGCTCGCGCACCAGCACGGGCGGGATCACCGGCTCGAAGCCGTGGCCGCGCAGCTTCTCCAGCGCCCAGCGCACGAGCGCGAGCTCGAGGAAGACCAGCTCGCCGCGCAGGTAGGCGAAGCGCGAGCCGGACAGGCGCGCACCGCGCTCCATGTCGATCCGGTCGCCGGCGAGCGCCAGGTGGTCGAGGGCGCCCTCGCCCGCCACGCGCGGCTCGCCGTGCTCGGCGACGACCTCGTCCTCGGCCGCGGCCGTCGGGTCGGGCAGGTTGGGGAGCCCCGCCAGCGCGGCCTGCAGATCCGCCTCGACCTCGGCGAGCTCGCCGCCGAGCGCCTTCGCGCGCGCGGCGACCTCCTGCATTCGCGCCAGGGCGGCCGAGGCGTCGGCGCCCGACCGCTTGGCCTCGGCGATCGCGCCGCCCGCCGCGTTCTGCTCGGCCTTCAGCCCCTCGACCTGCGGGATCAGCGCGCGGCGGCGCTCGTCCAGGGCCAGGACGCGGTCGAGCGCGGCCAGGTCGGCCCCCCGGCGGCCCAGCGCGGCCCGGACCGCCTCGGTCTCCTGACGCAGGACCCTCAGGTCGAGCACGCCGCGGGGCTCAGCCGCCGGGGCTGGGCGGGCAGGTCACCGGCTTGGCGCCCGCCGCCACGGACACCTGGCTGCCCGAGTACTTCTCCAGGAAGGCCGCGACGTCCTTGGCGTCCTGCCCGACGACGATGTTCTCGGGCATGATCGCGCCCGAGTAGCCGCCGTTGGCGAGCGCGTAGAGCACGTTCGCCACGCACTCCTTGCGCTGGTTGAAGTTCGGGCCGTCGACCCGCTCGCGGTCGGTGCGCAGCGTCGCGCTGCCCTCGGCGCCGACGGCGTCCAGCGTGTGGCAGCCCGAGCAGCGCTCGGAGAAGAGCTGCGACCCGGCCTTGACGTCCGGCGAGGCGCTGGCGGACTTCAGCACGTCGTTGCCCTGCGAGCCGCACGCGGCCACCAGCGCGGCCGTCGCCAGCAGGGCGAGGATCGACAGCAGGCGCGCGAGCGGGGAACGACGCATGACGGCGCGGATCATACGGAACGGTCATCATCCTGCGGTCCCATGCCCCGGACCCGCCGCGCCACGCTGGCGACGCTGGGCGCGGTGGCGGTGCTCGCGGGCTGCGGCGGCGAGCCGGCGCCCGTGCCCGACCGCGACGCCACCCTCCACCTCACGCTCACGGAGTACCGGATCCAGCCCCAGGACATCCGCGTCCAGGCCACCCGGCGGCCGATGCCGATCCGGATCATCGCCCGCAATCGCGGCATCCTGACCCACAACGTCAAGGTCGAGAGCGTCACCGCGGGCTCCGAGCAGGGCACCGACGACCAGCCCACGGTCTTCGGCGGCACCGACCACACGGCCCAGCCCGGCCAGACGGTGTCCGGCGTCGTCTACCTGCAGCCCGGGACCTACCGGCTGACGTGCACGATCGCCAACCACGACAACCTCGGCCAGTACGGGACGCTCGTGGTCGCGCCCCCGCGGTGAAGGAGACGGGTCGCCCCCGGCGAACTTGTGGGCGATCCCGGCGCCGGCCCTAGAGGGTCGCAGTCCCACCACACCGCGGCTGCTCTCGACAACGGCGGCAACCAGGCCGGCGCCGGGACCTCCTACCCACCGCCTCGGAGACTCGCGGGGGTTCGGCCGTCGACGGGCCACCTAGACTCGCGGACCGGACATGACCGTGGACCCTCGTGCCTATCGCGACGCCATCGGCCACTGGGCCACCGGCGTCGCCGTGGTCACCTGCGACGGCCCCGAGGGCCCCGCGGGGCTGACCACCAACGCCGTGACCTCGGTGAGCCTGGACCCCCTGCTGCTGCTGGTCTGCTTCGACAACACCTCGCGCACCCTGCCGGCGGTCCGCGCCGCCGGGCGCTTCGCCGTCAACGTGCTCGCGGCCGGGCAGGAGGAGCTCGCGGCGATCTTCGCCTCCAAGCGGGTCCAGGCCGAGAAGTTCGAGCAGGTGACCCACCGCATCGAGCACGGGGTCCCGGTGCTCGACGACGCGCTGGCCTGGGTGGCCTGCGACGTCGCCGAGCTGCACCCGGCGGGCGACCACACGATCGGCATCGGCGCCGTGACCCATGTCTTCCGCGCGCACGACGGCGTCCCGCCGCCGCTGCTGTTCTACCGCGGGCGCTACGCCTCGACGTAGGCGCGCAGCGCCAGGAAGGCCACCACCACGGCGGCGAGGGCCATGACGCCCAGCTCGCGCCGCAGGATCGCCGTGACCACCGAGCGCTGCCGGTCGCCGGGCAGGTCGCCGAGCGCCGCGGCGTCCTCGATCCCCCGCGCGTCCAGCACCGTCTGGGCCGAGACGATCCGGAGCTGCTCGGCCACGAAGGCGACCGGGACCGGGAGGAGCACGTAGAGCCAGTAGAGCCCGTTGGGCGGCCGGAAGCCCGCGACGAGCAGCCCGCCGGCCAGCAGCGCGTACGCCGCCGCGGCGATCTGCGCGCCGCGCAGGAGCGGCCACCAGCCCCTGCGCGGATCGACCCGCCACCAGAGCAGGCCGCCCGAAAGGCCCGCGGCGAGGTTCAGGAAGCCGACGATCAGGGCACCGGTCTGCGCGATGGAGGACATGGATTTGTGCACTTCGGAGTGCGGACTGCCACTTAGTAGCAGTCCGTCACAAGAAACTGCTAGAACGGGCTGCGGATGATCCGCAGCTACGCCCCAGCCATCATCTTCCTGCTGCTCGGCGGCGGGATCGGGACGCTGTTCGTGGTCGTCAACTCGAAGCTCGGGCCGAAGCGCAACATCAAGCAGAAGTTCGACCCGTACGAGAGCGGGCTGCCGTCGGAGGTGCGCAAGAGCTTCCGCTTCGGGATCTCCTTCTACCTGATCGCGATGCTGTTCCTGCTGTTCGACACCGAGGTCGTCTTCCTCTACCCGATCGCGGTGAACCTGCGGGCCTTCGGGACCTTCGCGCTCATCGAGACGGCGGTCTTCATCGCGCTGCTCTTCGTGGCGTTCATCTACGTCTGGCGAAGGGGTGCGTTGGATTGGAGATAGTGCGACGCGAGAAGGTCGGCGCGCCGGAGGACTTCCGCGTGCGCCAGCTCAAGGCGCGCGACATGCTCCGCGGCGACCTGCAGGGCCAGGACCTGGACGACTACGTCGAGTCCCGCGTCCTGACCACGACGCTCGACAAGGCCGTCGACTGGGCGCGCGGCAACTCGCTGTTCCCGGCGACCTTCGGCCTGGCCTGCTGCGCGATCGAGATGATGTCGATCGTCGGCGCGCGCATGGACATCGCGCGCTTCGGCTTCGAGGCCTTCCGCGCCTCGCCGCGCCAGGCCGACATGCTGATCATGTCGGGCCGCGTCTCGATCAAGATGGCCCCGATCCTGCGGCGCATCTACGACCAGATGCTCGAGCCGAAGTGGGCGATCGCGATGGGCGCCTGCTGCTCCTCGCAGGGCATCTTCAACAACTACGCGATCGTCCCGGCGGACAAGTTCATGCCCGTCGACGTCCACGTCCCCGGCTGCCCGCCGCGGCCCGAGTCGCTCATGCACGGGATCCTGAAGCTGCGCGCGCAGATCCAGAAGGACCCCTCGCTGGGCTGGCGGACCCGGTACGGCGCCGAGCAGACGGTCGAGGTCCTGCCCGCGGAGGGCGAGGCGCTCGTCGCGCAGGCCAAGGCCGTCAACGTCGCGCGGGGCGGGGAGAACCAGATTGCCTGACGCGACCGGCCTCGAGCTGCTGGCGCAGGACCTGCGGGCGGCGCCCGGCCTGGGCGACGACGCCGTGCTCGGCGCCGTGCACTTCCGCGGCCAGGCGACGCTCGAGGTGCGTCCCTCCGCGGTCCGGGCCGTCCTCGCGCGGCTGCGCGGGCAGGGCTACGGCTTCCTCGCCAGCGTGCACGGCGTGGACTACTGGCCGCAGGAGCCGCGGCTGGGCGTGCACTACGAGCTGCTCGACATGTCGGCGCTCGACCGCATCCGCGTGAAGCTGCGCGTGAGCACCGACGCGCCCGAGGTGGAGTCGGTGACCGCCGACTGGCCCACGGCCAACCACCAGGAGCGCGAGGTCTACGACATGTTCGGCGTGGTCTTCACCGGCCACCCGGACCCGCGGCGCATCCTGATGCCCGAGGACTACGAGGGCCACCCGCAGCGCCGCGACTTCCCCGTGGGCGGCGAGCCCGTCCTGTTCACCAAGGACCACGACCGGGACTACACGCGGTGAGCACGCTCGAGCCCGGGACCCAGGCCGCGCCGGGCGCCAAGAGCCCGTACCGCCGGATGGAGGACTCCATCGACATCGCGACGATGGAGCAGCCGCTGGCCGTTTTCGCGGGCGACGAGGCCGAGCACGAGCTGCTGACGCTGAACATGGGCCCGCACCACCCCGCCACGCACGGGGTGCTGCGCCTGCTCGTCACGCTCGACGGCGAGGTCGTGCAGGACCTCAAGCCGATCATCGGCTACGTCCACACCGGGATCGAGAAGACCTGCGAGGACAAGAGCTACTGGAAGGCCATCCCCGCCGTCGAGCGGATGGACTACCTGTCCTACTACTTCAACGCGCACGCCTACTGCGGCGCGGTGGAGACGCTGCTGGACTGCGAGGTTCCCAAGCGCGGCCAGTACCTGCGCGTCATCCACCTCGAGCTCAACCGGATCAAGTCCCACCTCGTGTGGCTGGGCACGAGCGCGCTGGATCTCGGCGCGATGTCGGTGTGGTGGTACTGCTTCCGCGAGCGGGAGAAGATCCTCGACCTGTTCGAGATGTCCTCCGGCGCGCGCATGCACACCCGCTACATCCAGGTCGGCGGCGTCATCGAGGACATCCCCGCCGGGTTCGAGGCCAAGCTGCGCGGCTTCCTGGCCGACATGCCGAACCGCATCGACCAGTACGGCGACCTGCTGACCCGCAACGAGATCCTGCTCAACCGGCTGCGCAACGTGTGCCCGCTGGACGAGCAGACGCTGCTGTCGCTGGGGGTCACGGGGCCGCTGCTGCGCGCCGCGGGCAACCCGTGGGACCTGCGCAAGGCGATGCCCTACTCGTCCTACGAGGACTTCGACTTCAAGATCCCGGTCGGCACCGTCGGCGACAACTACGACCGCTACGTCGTGCGCCTGCAGGAGATGCGCGAGTCGCTGAAGATCATCGAGCAGGCGCTGGACGGCCTGCCCGAGGGTCCCCACATCACCACCGACCGCAAGATCGCGCTGCCGCCCCGGCACGAGCTGGCGACCTCGATGGAGGCCCTGATCCACCACTTCAAGCTCGTCACCGAGGGCTTCCGCGTGCCGCCCGGCGAGGTCTACTACCCGGTCGAGTCGCCGCGCGGCGAGCTCGGCTGCTTCGTCCGCTCCGACGGGTCGAGCAAGCCCGCGCGCGTGCACATGCGCGACCCGAGCTTCGTGAACCTGCAGGCGATCGCGCCGATGGTCCAGGGCAACTACATCGCCGACCTCATCGCGACGCTCGCGATGCTCGACCCGGTGCTCGGCGGGGTCGATCGCTGATGGCGGCCGACGTGGACGGCGTGAACGGCGGCTCCGCCGGCGACCAGGCGCCGATCACCGCGCGCCACCCGGGCGAGAGCGTCCGGCGCTGGTCCAACGGCTCCCGCGTCCCCGGCTGGGACGACGCCGCCGACCTCTCCAAGCCGCCGGCCGGCGTCCCGGACGCCGCGACGACGCCGGTCCCCGCCGACCTGCGCGCGGAGATCGAGGACTACATGGCGCGCTACCCCGACCACCGCTCCGCGGCGATCCCCGCGCTGCGCGCCGCCCAGGAGCGCCACGGCTGGTGCTCGCCGGAGGCCATCGACCAGGTCGCGGCCGTCATGCGGCTCACCCCCGGCTACCTGGTCGCGGTCGCGAGCTTCTACGACATGCTCGAGCTGCAGCCCGTCGGGCGCCGCTCGGTCTACGTCTGCACGAACATCTCCTGCTCGCTGTGCGGCGCCGACGAGCTCTACGCGCGCCTGGAGGAGGAGCTCGGCGAGGACCCCGGGGTCAACCTGCGCCACTTCGAGTGCCTCGGCGCCTGCGACATCGCCCCGATGGCGAGCGTCGACGGCGTCTACGTCGGCCCGATCGAGCCCGGCGAGATCGCCGAGCTCGCCGAGCAGATCCGCACCGGCGCCGCGCCGCTGCCGGCCAAGCAGCTCCTGGACCGCAAGAGCGCCGACCCGGGGGCGGCGCCGCGATGACCGGCGCGATCCTCTTCGCGGACATCGACGAGCCGGGGCTGGCGACGCTGGACGTCTACCGCCGCCGCGGCGGCTACGGCCCGCGCCTGCTCAAGGCGCTGCAGATGCCGCGCGAGGCGCTCGTCGAGGAGCTCAAGGCCTCGGGCCTGCGCGGCCGCGGGGGCGCGGGGTTCTCGATGGGGACCAAGGCGTCGTTCATGCCCAAGGGGCAGATCGACAAGTACCTGGTGTGCAACGCGGACGAGTCGGAGCCCGGGACGTTCAAGGACCGCGAGCTGATGCAGAAGTCCCCGCACATGCTGCTGGAGGGCATGATCATCGCCGCCTACGCGGCGGGGGCCAACCGCTCGTTCATCTACATCCGCGGCGAGTACGCCCAGCAGGCGGTGATCGTCGAGCGCGCGATCGCGGAGGCCAAGGCCGCCGGGCTGATCGGCGAGCGCATCCTCGGCACGGACTTCTCCCTGGAGCTGTGGCTGCACCGCGGGGCCGGGGCCTACATCTGCGGCGAGGAGACGGGCCTGCTGGACTCGCTGGAGGGCAAGCGCGGCAACCCGCGCCTGAAGCCGCCGTTCCCGGCCAACCAGGGCCTCTACCAGGGGCCGACGCTGATCAACCACGTCGAGACGCTCGCGACGATCCCGCACATCGTCGAGATGGGCGCGCAGGAGTACGCGGCGATCGGCGTGCAGAACTCCACGGGCACCAAGCTCGTCTCGATCTCCGGCCACGTGCGGCGCCCGGGCAACTACGAGATCGAGCTGGGCACCCCCGCGCGCGAGCTCATCTACGGGCTCGCCGGCGGCCCCGGCGAGGGCCGCACCGTGAAGCTGTGGTTCCCCGGCGGGTCGTCCTCCCCGGTGCTCACCGGCGACGACCTCGACGTGTCCTACGACTTCGACTCGCTGGCCAAGGCCGGGACGATGCTCGGCTCCGGCGCGATCATCGTCGCGGACGACACGACCTCGGTCGTGGACGTCGCGCTGAAGACCGCCCAGTTCTACAAGCACGAGTCGTGCGGGAAGTGCACCCCGTGCCGCGAGGGCACCAACTGGACGGTGAAGATGCTCGAGCGGGTCAAGTCGGGGGAGGCCACCCCCATGGACCTCGACATCATGGCGAGCGTCTGCGAGAACATCATCGGGCACTGCCTGTGCGTGCTCGGCGACGCGATGGCGATGCCCGTCGGGTCGATGATCAAGAAGTTCCGCGGCGAGTTCGAGGCCTACATCGAGCAGGCGCGCGCCGCCAACCCGTGGGGCTCCGGGCACGCGCCGGTCGAGGCGCTCGAGGCCCAGGGGGCGCTCGCGTAGTGCCGCGCCCCGAGCCCAGCTTCATCACCTTCTCGATCGACGGGCGCGAGGTGCAGGCGCCGGAGAACACGATGCTCGTCGACGCCGCCAAGCTCGGCGACGTCGAGATCCCGGTCTTCTGCTACGAGCCGAAGATCGGCGCGCCGGTCGGCGCGTGCCGCATGTGCCTGGTCGAGATCGAGGGCATCCCCAAGCTGCAGACCGGCTGCTCGACGCCGGTCAAGGACGGCATGGTCGTCCACACGCAGACCGACCGGGTCAAGGCCGCGCAGGAGTCGGTGGTCGAGTTCCTGCTCATCAACCACCCGCTCGACTGCCCGGTCTGCGACAAGGGCGGCGAGTGCCCGCTGCAGGACATCTCCTTCGGCTGGGGCGGCGGGCGCAGCCGCTTCATCGAGCCCAAGCGCCACTTCCAGAAGCCGCTGAACCTGTCGCCGCTGATCGCGATCGACCGCGAGCGCTGCATCATGTGCTACCGCTGCGTGCGCTTCTCCCAGGAGGTCGCCGAGGACTACCAGCTCGTCCTGCACGACCGCGGCGCGGCGACGTACGTCGGCACCTTCGACGGCCACCCCTACGTCGCGCCGTTCAGCGGCAACATCATCGAGCTGTGCCCGGTCGGCGCGCTGACCTCGCAGCCCTATCGCTTCCGCGCGCGGCCCTGGGACATCGAGGGCGCAGGCTCGGTCTGCACCCTGTGCCCCGCCCAGTGCAACGTGACGTTCACCGTCCGCGACGAGCGCGTCCTGCGCGTCCTGGCACGCGAGAACGGCGAGGTCGACGACGGCTGGCTGTGCGACAAGGGGCGCTTCGCCTACCAGGCCGTCCACGTCGACGACCGCATCGTCCGGCCGCTGCTGCGCGACGGCGGGGAGCTGCGACCCGTGAGCTGGGAGCGCGCGCTCGACGAGGCCGCCGCGGCCCTGCGCCGCGCCGGCGCGCGCACCGGCGCGCTGGCCGGCGGGGAGACGACCAACGAGGAGGGCTTCCTCCTGCAGCGCCTGCTGCGCGAGGCCCTCGGCTCCGAGCATCTCGACAGCGCCGGCGGCCTGCCGCCCGCCGCCCTGCACGCGCTGGCCCGGCCGGACCTGCAGGCGACCGTCGCCGACCTCGAGTGGGCGCACACCGTCCTCGTCCTCGGCACCGAGCCCGTCGACGACATGCCGATCGTCGACCTGCGGATCCGCAAGGGCGTGCGCCGGCACCGGGCGAACCTCGCCGTCGCCACGCCGCGCCCGTCGTCACTGGACCCCAACGCGAGCCTCAGCGTCCGCTACGCGCCCGGCGGCGAGGCGGCGTTCGTCGCCGCGCTGGCGGCCGCGCTCTTCGGCGGCGAGCTGGACGGGCCGGCGCGCGACGCGGGCGCCGACCCCGACGGCGTCCGTGCGCTGGCCGAGCTCCTGCGCACCGGCGGCGAGGACGTCGTCGTGCTCTACGGCGCCCAGCTGCTGGGCGCGGGCCCGTCGGTGGCGCCCGCGCTGCTGAAGATCGCCGGCGCGCTGAACGTGGCGGGCCGGGCCGGCGCGGGGCTGCTCGCGGTGCCGGGCGGCACGAACGGGCGCGGGCTGGCCGAGGCCGGCGTCCTGCCGGGCATGGGCCCGGGCTACGCCCCGGTCGCGGGCGGCGGGGTCGCGCGGGGCACGGAGGAGATCGCGGCGGGCCTGGCCGCGGGCGAGCTCACCGCGCTCTACCTGCTGCACTGCGATCCCGTCCGCGCGCTGCCGCGGCGCGCACGCTGGCAGCGCGCGCTCGACAAGGCCACGACCGTCGTCGCCCACGCGCAGTTCCTCACCGAGGGGCTGGCCGAGCACGCGACGGTCGTCTTCCCCGCGGAGTCCTACGCGGAGAAGGAGGGCACGCTCACGCACCCCGACGGCCGCCTGCAGCGCCTGCGCCAGGCGATCGGGCGCCAGGGCGACGCGGCCCCGGAGTGGTGGGTGCTCGCCGAGCTCGCCAAGCGCCTCGGGCACGACCTCGGCATCCTCACGGGCCCGATGGCCTCGGCGCAGCTCTTCGCGGCGGTGCCGTTCTACGCCGGGCTCAGCCTCGACGCGATCGGCCCGCAGGGCGTGCGCTGGGCCGACGCGGGCGACGGCGCCGGGGCCGCGGCCTTCCCCGCGCCCGCGGAGCTGCCCGCGGGCGGCGAACCGCCGGCGGCCGCCGCTCCCAACGGCGCGTTGCGCCTGGGCACGTTCCGGTCGATCTGGGCGGCGCCGGAGGTCGAGCGGTCGCCCGCGCTGAAGTTCCTGCACCCGCGCCAGCGGGTGGAGATGGCGCCCGACGACGCCGCGCGCCTGGGCCTCGCCCACGGCGACAAGGTCGCCGTCGGCGCCGACGGCGCGAGCGTGCACGCGGTCGTGGCCCTGCGCAACGCGTCCCCGGCGGGCTCCGTCTTCCTCGAGGACGGCATCCCCGCCGACGCCGCGAACCTCCTCGACGGCCCGCTGGTCGACATCCGCAAGGCATGATCCCGCCGCTCGCCGACGTCGTCTACTTCGAGCCCTGGTGGATGCAGATCGCCAAGGCGGTCGTGCTGTTCGCGCTCGGGCTGCAGATCGTCCCGCTGGTCCTGCTCTACGAGCGCAAGCTGCTCGGGCGCTTCCAGAACCGCTACGGGCCCAACCGCGTCGGGCCCTACGGCCTCGCCCAGCCGCTGGCCGACATCCTCAAGCTGCTGGCCAAGGAGCAGTTCCGCCCGCGCACCTCGACGGGCTTCTTGTTCGTGCTCGCCCCCGTCCTGTCGATCCTCACCGCGGCGGCGACGTTCGCGATCATCCCGTTCAGCGACACCGTCGACATCTTCGGGACGAAGACAGGCCTGTACGGCGTGGACGTGACGATCGGCCCGCTGTTCCTGTTCGCCTTCGGCGCGATCGCCTTCTACGGGATCATGCTCGGCGGCTACGCGTCGGGCTCGAAGTACTCGTTCCTGGGCTCGATGCG
>JAICJK010000320.1 GCA_025928415.1 Solirubrobacteraceae bacterium
AAGCCGGGCTTCTCGGAGTGCCCCCGCTAGGAATCGAACCTAGAACCTTCGGATTAAGAGTCCGCTGCTCTGCCAGTTGAGCTACAGGGGCGCGGGGCGTGGAGTGTAGCTGCGTCAGCCCGTCGTCGCGGCCGCGGGGGCCGCGCCCGGCGTCGTGGCGGTCGCCGCCTTCTTGGCGGCCTCGAGGTTGTTCTTGAGGGCCGCCCGCTGGTCCTTCGGCGCGAGGTCGACGGCCTTTCCGGCCGCGAGGTCGCCCTTGCGGGTCTGGCCCGCCGCGTAGGCCAGCGTCGCGTACTGGACGTAGAGCCCGGAGGTCTCGTCGCTCTGGTCCAGCACGATCTCCATCGCCGCGACCGCATCGTCGTTGGCCCCCAAGCCGGTGGGCCCGAGGGCCTGCACCATGAGCCTCGCCACGTTGGCGTCCGGCTTGGCCGGCTTGAGCGCGAGATAGCGGTCCCAGGCGGTCTTCGCCTGCTGCAGCTCCTGCTTGCCCTTGGCCGTGTACGTCGAGGTCGCCTGGTCGTAGCCGCCCTGCGTGGCGGAGGAGAAGCGCTGGCGCGCGAGATCCGCCCATGCCGGCGCGTTCTGGGGGTTGGCCTTCACGCGCTTCTCGGCGGCCTTGACCTGCTTGGTGACGAGGTCGCCGCCACCGCCGCCGCCACCGCCGCTGAAGGCGTCGAACAGGCCGCCGCTGGTGTTGCCGCCGATCCCGAACAGGACCAATCCGCCGCCCATGAGCAGGGCGAGCCCGACGTAGATGGTCTGGACGGTGCGTCGCCGCCCGCGGCCCCGGAGATCGAACAGCATGGACTAGCCAGGGTAGTCGTCTGCGCCGCCATCGGCGTCGACGAGGGCCCGCGCGGCGCTGCGGCGCGAGGTCACCGTGGCCATCACGAGGCTCAGCTCGTACAGCGCGTAGAGGATCGCGAACTCGAACAGCATCGAGACCGGGTCGGTCCCCGGCAGGATCATGGCCAGCACCGCCGTGGCCACGATCGCGTAGCGCCGCCAGGCCCTGAGCTGCCTGACCGTGATGAGCCCGATCCGCGTCGCTGCGAGGATCCCTACCGGGAGCTGGAACACCACCCCGATGGAGACGAGCGTGAGGACGGCGAACTTGTAGTAGTCCTTGGCCTGCACGAGGACGTTGAACTGGTCGGCGTTGAAGTTCTGCAGGAACTTCGTGGCCGCAGGCAGCACCACCACGTACCCGAAGGCCACTCCGGCGATGAACAGCACGGGCACCATCGCCATGAGCGGGAGGACGGCGGCGCGCTCGCTGGGACTGAACGCCGGCAGGATGAACGCGTAGAGCTGATAGAGGATGAGCGGCAGGGAGAACAGCAGCGCGAAGTACGCCGCGATCGTGATCGACTGCGTGAACGGCTCCCCGATGCCCAGCGTCACCGGCTGGTTGGGCGGCGGCGACTTGGGTAGGTGCTGCAGCGCCTGCTGGTTCTCGCGCGCCTGCTGCAGCGCCACGGCACGCAGCGCCGGCGAGGTGCTCTCGTCGTGGCCCATCGCCTGCAGGAGCACCACGTTGCTCTCCAGCGCCGCCCGCGCGCCCTTGTCCGCGGTGTAGATCCCGCCGAGCGGGCCCTTCCCCGCCTCGGTGCGCTGCTCGGTCTGCGTCGCCAGCGGCTTGCCGATGAAGTCCAGCAGCGCCTTGTTCTGCCAGGCGCAGATCGCGAAGGCCACGACCAGGGTGGCGACGCAGACGATCAGGCGGGTGCGGAGCTCGTCGAGGTGCTCGACGAGGCTCAGACGGTCATCGTGCCCGATCGGGCGGACTGCGGTGCTGGCGGCGGCCATGTGGGGCGGGCGGGGGCCGGCTCGGGTCAGGCGGCTAGCGGCGCTCGGCCGGCTCGGTGGGCTCGGCCGGCTTGGCCTGGGCGCCCGCGGGGCCCGGCGCCGGGGCGGCCGGCTGCGCCGGCTCGGCGGCCGTGAGCGCGGGCCGGCGAGGCGCATCGTCATCCTGCTCGTCGCGCTTCGACGAGCCGGTCAGCGAGTCCTTGAACTCGCGCATGCCGCCGCCCAACTGACGGCCGAGCCCGGGCAGCCGCTTGGGCCCGAAGATCACGAGCACGATGACGAGGACGACGATGAGCTCGACAGGACCGATGTTGGGCATGGCGAAGGGCCTCCAGGAGGGGACTCCAAGGGTAGCGAGGCAGGACCCGGCGACGAGACGGCTGATGCGCCGAGGCCTGCTCAAGAAGCCCTTGGCAGGGGTCGATGAAGGGGCTGTCCCCTCGACCCCTTCCTGCGACATGAGCCACGATCAAGATCATCAGCATTACGTCCGCCGCGTCGTCCTGCCGTCCGGGAAGACGATCGAGGTCGTCTACTTCGAGGACCAGGTCGTCAACGCGCCGTCGGTCTCGCCGGTGTTCGACGAGACCGCGGCCGACCTGCACATCTGCGGGACGTGCGACTCGGAGCTCGTCTACCCCGTGGAGTGGGACGAGGCGGGCCCCGAGCACTGGGAGGTCACGCTGCGCTGCCCCAACTGCGAGTGGGTCGGCAGCGGCGTCTACGAGCAGGACCACGTCGAGCGCTTCGACGAGGAGCTCGACCGCGGCACCGAGGCCCTCGTCCGGGACCTGCGCCGCCTCATGCACGCGAACATGGAAGACGAGATCGACCGGTTCGTGGAAGCCCTCGAGGCCGGGCACATCCAGCCTGAGGATTTCTAGGGTTCGCGCATTCGGCGCGGTTCTAGAAATCCTTTAAGGACGAATCCGGCAGAGCCGTCTTCGTCCGCTCTTGCAGGGTCCAGCGTGTCCTGAGGCGGACGTCAGACCGGCGGATCATGCGTACCGCGCCACGACTCCGTCGGCGATGAGCTCGAGGGCTCGGTGCTGGCCGGCGGGAAGGTCCGGGGGGAGCTCGGCCTTCGCCTCGGCCACCATGTCGAGAGCGCGGCTGCGCGACCGGTCCAGAGCCCCGGTGGCGGCGATCGCGTCGCAGACCTCGGCCGCCCGCTCGGGTGTCGCGATCGCCCGCGGGTCGAGCGCCGCGAGCGTGCGGTCCTCCTCGCGCGCGAGGATGAAGGGCAGTGTGACGGTCCCGTCGAGCAGGTCCGTGCCCCGGTGCTTGCCGATGCGCTCGGCCGGCCCGGAGACGTCGAGGACGTCGTCGAGGATCTGGAACGCGAGGCCGATGCGCCGCCCGAAGGCGGCGAGCGGCGCGACGCGGCCGTCGGCGTGCCCGCCGGCCGCCTCGAGGACCCCGAGGGTGCACGCCGCCTCGAACAGCCGCGCGGTCTTCAGCTCACAGCGGCGCAGGTAGCGCTCGACCGGGACCTCCGCATTCCACGCGTCGGCGCGCTGCAGCAGCTCGCCCTCGGCGAGCGCCGACCCGGCCCCGGACAGCGCCTGGACCTGCGCGACGCTCCCGTTGGCCACGAGCTGCCGGAAGGCCGCGGCGAACAGCAGGTCGCCCGTAGCCGTCGCCGCCTCGCGGCCGGCGGACGCCACCACGGTGGCCCGGCCCCGCCGCAGCTCCGCGGCGTCCAGCACGTCGTCGTGGACGAGCGTGGCGGAGTGCACGAGCTCGACGGCCGTGCCGGCGCGCACCAGCCCCTCGCCCTCGCCGGACGGCTCCCCCGCGGCCACGAGGACGAGCAGCGGGCGCAGCCGCTTGCCGCCGGCGGCGATCGTCGAGCCGGCGAGCTCGGCCAGGTCCGGCCCGTGCGACGCGGCGACCTCACCCAGCCGGTCCTCGATCCGCTGCAGCAGCGCCGGGACATGCGCGCCGGCGGCCTCGACGATCGCGACGGCCTCCGGCGCGACGGGCGTCACGGCCCGCCCGCCCCCGGCGCGGGCTTGACGCCGACGTGCAGGGCGATGATCCCGCCTGCGGTGAGGACGTACCGGACGTCGGACAGGCCCGCGCCCGCCAGGCGGCCCGCCAGGTCGCGCGGCCCGGGGAAGCGCTTGACGGAGTTCGGCAGGTAGGTG
>JAICJK010000184.1 GCA_025928415.1 Solirubrobacteraceae bacterium
CGCGTCTTGCCGATCCCCGGCGCGCCCTCGATCGCGACCAGCGGCGTGCGCGCGCGATCGCGCAGCGCCCCGCGCAGCGCCTCCAGCTCGCGCCGCCTTCCGACCAGCGCCGTCACACGGGATCCGGGTCGATCATCGCCCCGGAAGCATTACCCACCGCTTCGCTAGAGCAGGGCGCCAAGCGCCTCCAGGAAGCGCTCGTTCTCCGCCTGTGTCCCGACGGTGACCCTGAGCGAGCCGTCGCGGCCCAGCGCGCCGCCCGCGCGCACGAGGATGCCGCGCTCGGCGAGCCCGCGCATCACGTCGGCCTCGGAGCGCTCCTCGCCCAGGTCGAGCCAGACGAAGTTCGCCTGCGACTCCGCGACGGTGAGCCCGAGCTCGCGCAGCGACTCCTCCAGCGTCATCCGCTCCGCCAGGTTGCGCTCGACGCGGCGCGTGACCTCGTCGCCGTGGTTGAGCGCCTCCAGCGCCGCGGCCTGCGCGGCGGCGTTGCAGAAGAACGGCTGGCGGACCTGGTCGACGGCCGTGCGGAACGCCTCCGAGCCGCACAGCGCGTAGCCGACGCGCAGCCCGCAGAGCCCGTAGATCTTGCTGAAGGTGCGCAGCAGGGCGAGGTTCGGGTGCTTCTCGAGCAGGTCGACGGAGTCCTCGGGGAGCTGGAGCATGTTGAACTCGACGTAGGCCTCGTCGAGGATCACCGCGATGTGGCGCGGGATGCTCGCCACGAACTCCGCGATCTCCGCGAGCGGCAGCGCCGTGGAGGTCGGGTTGTTCGGGTTGCAGACGATCACCAGGCGCGTCGCGGCCGTGATCTCCTCGCGCATCTTGTCGAGCTGGTGGCGCCCGTCGCCGTCGAGCGGGACCTGGATCGCGCGCGCGCCCGACGCCGCCGACAGGTGCGGGTAGACCGAGAACGACGGCCAGGCGTAGACGAGCTCGGCGCCCGGCTCCAGCAGCGCGTCGCCGGCGGCGAGCAGGATGTCGCACGAGCCGTTGCCGATCGCGATCCGCGCGGCGGGGATGCCGAAGCGGTCGCTCAGCGCGGCGCGCAGGCGCGCGTTGGACGGGTCCGGGTAGCGGTTGACGCCGGCCAGCGCGCGTGCCGCGGCCTCGACGACCTGCGGCAGCGGCGGGTCCGGCGACTCGTTGGAGGCCAGCAGCGCGACGTCCTCCGGGAGGGCGTAGCCCGCGGCCGCCGGGTAGACGGGGATCCGCCTGACGGCGGCGGAGAACTCGATCGCCATCAGGTCATTGTGCCGACTCGAGGTCGGCGCGCAGGCTCCGCGCCTCGCCGAGGTAGACGTGCCTGGCGACGTGCTGCTCGTCGGCGTAGTAGTGGATCAGCACGCGGATGACGCGCGGCAGCGCGCCGGGCACGTCGACCTCCTTGGCGCACATCAGCGGGACGCGATCGAAGCCGAGCTGGCGCGCGGCGACGGCGGGGAACTCGGCGTCGAGGTCGGCGGTCAGCGTGAAGATGCAGCTCACGACGTCGTCCGGACCGAGCTCGTTGCGGACCATGATCTCGCGCATCAGCCACTCGGTCGCGCCGAGGATGGCCTGTGACTCGTTGCGGTCCACGGTCGTGGCGCCGCGGAGGGCGAAGAGGCGCATGCGGCCGCTGATCATGGCACGCGTGCCGCCTTGCGCAGGCGCTCGACCTCGGGCTGCGTGAGGCGCCTGACGCCCCCCTCGGCGAGGTCCCCGAGGACCAGCGGGCCGAAGGCGATCCGCTCCAGCCGCTCCACCGGGTGCCCGACCGCCTCGCACATCCGCTTGACCTGCCGCTTGCGGCCCTCGTGCATCGTCAGCTCGAGCAGCCCGGCGTGCGGCTGGCGCACCTTGGCCGGCGCGGTCATGCCGTCCTCGAGGCGCACGCCGTCGCGCAGCGCCTGCAGCGCGCGCTCGCTCACGCGCCCGCCGCGGACGTGCGCGCGGTAGGTCTTGGGCACCTCGAAGCGCGGGTGGGTCAGCGCGTGGGCGAGGTCGCCGTCGTCGGTGAGCAGGATCAGCCCGGTGGTGTCCGCGTCCAGGCGGCCGACCGGGTACAGCCGCGTGCCCGGCGACCGCACGAGGTCGACGACGGTGCGCCGGCCGTGGGTGTCCTTGGCCGTGGAGACGACGCCCGGGGGCTTGTGCAGCGCGTAGACGACGCGGCGCTCGGGGGCGCGGCGGACCGAGCGGCCGTCGACGGCGATCGCCTCGTCGCCGGTGACGTCGCGCGCCGGGTCGGTGACCACCTCGCCGTCGACGACCACGCGCCCGGCGAAGACGAGCGCCTCGGCCGCGCGGCGCGACGCGACGCCCGCGTGGGCGAGATGCTTGGCCAGGCGCATGGGGCTGCCATCCTAGGTCCGTGGACCTCGCGCTCCTGCAGAGCACGCTGGCCGAGCTCGGCCAGCCGGACTTCCGCGCCCGCCAGGTGTGGGAGTGGACGGCGCGCGGCGCGCCCGGCTATGCGGCGATGACCAACCTCCCCGCCGCGCTGCGCGGCGAGCTGGCCGAGCGCGTGCCGTTCTCCTCGCTGGCGCTCGAGCGCGAAGCGCGGGCGAGCGACGGCACCGTCAAGGCGCTGCTGCGCACCCACGACGGCCGGCCGGTCGAGGCGGTGCTGATGCGCTACCGGGACGGGCGGCGCTCGCTGTGCCTGTCCTCGCAGTCCGGCTGCCCGCTGACCTGCACGTTCTGCGCGACCGGCGCGATGCGGTTCGCCCGCAACCTGACCGCGGGCGAGATCCTCGACCAGGCCCTGCACTTCCGCCGCGGCGAAGGCGTCGACCACGTCGTGTTCATGGGGATGGGCGAGCCGATGATGAACCTCGACCACGTCCTGGAGGCCTGCCGGCGGCTGCCCGATCTCGGGGTCACCCACCGCCGCACGGCGATCTCGACCGTCGGCTGGATCCCGGGCATCGACCGCCTCGCCGCGCAGGACATGCCGATCCGCCTCGCGCTCTCCCTGCACGCCGCCGACGAGGCGCTGCGCTCGCAGATCATGCCCGTCAACGACCGCTATCCGCTGGCCGACGTCCTCGCGGCCTGCGAGCGCCACTACGCGGCCAAGCACCGCCAGGTCTTCGTCGAGTACGTGATGCTCGCCGGCGTCAACGACCGCTACGAGCAGGCCGTCCAGCTCGCCCAGGCCCTCGATCCGCGGGTCTACAAGGTCAACCTGATCCCCTACAACCCGACGGGCTCGGCCTACGACGGCTCGAGCCGCGAGGCGATCGCCGCCTTCCAGGCCGTGCTGGAGGAGCACGGGCTGCGCGCGACCGTCCGGCTCACGCGCGGGCGCGACATCGACGCGGCCTGCGGGCAGCTCGCGGCGAAGGCCTGACGCGCGGGAGCGCGGGGGTTCAGCCCCCGAGCGCGTCGATCCGGCACGCCGGGCCCGCGGCCGCCGCCAGGCGCCGGTCGGTGGTCAGGAGCGTCGCGTCGAGCGCCTCGGCCAGCGCCACGTACATCGCATCCCACCCGCGCACCGTGTCGCGCAGCTCCCACGCCCGCTCGAGCAGGTGCCGGTGGCCGAACCGCTCGCCCGGCCAGCTCCGGAGGTCCTCGACGGCCTGCGTCGCCGCGGTGCGATCCAGGCGCCCGCGCAGATGCTCGCGGCGGATCACGCCGAAGACCTCGACGTCGACGACGTGCGGAGCGGCGTGGTCGTCGTCGGCGGCCATCCGCGCACGGACCGCCTCGGCACCCGGTGCGCCGATCAGCACCTCGCACAGGCACGACGCGTCAACGACCAGCATCGGGCCACGCGCCGCGGTGCTCGTCCAGGGCGGCGAGCACCTCGGCGCGACCGACCGGGGCCGACCGCCGCCGCGTGCGCTCCAGCCACTCGGTCACGCTCGGGCGCGCGGCCAGGCGCGCCGCCTCCCCGCGCAGCAGCTCGGGAACGCTGAGTCCCGCCTCGGCGGCGCGCCGGGCGAGGCCGGCGTAGACGTCGTCGTCGAGGTCGCGGATCTGCACGGTCTTGGGCATGGAGCCGATGCTACATGCGATTGTGCATCACGACATGCGACCATGCATGGCTCGGCTCGTGCGGGCTACCGCGCCCGCACCGCCCAGGCCGCCCGCCGGCCGGCGCGGGCGCGCAGCGCGAAGGAGACGAAGCGCCCGGTGCGCCGGCTCGCGACGCGACGGCCGCCGGCCGTGACGACCGGGTGCGCCAGGCGGGTCGCCACGCGCATGCGCAGGGTGCCGGGGCCGCTCGGCGTGACCGAGCCGCGGAGGGCGCCGCCGCGCGAGGCGGCGAGGCTCACGTTCGCCAGCCGCAGCGAGAAGCGCCGCAGCGGCAGGCGCGGGTCGATCGTGTAGCCGGCGGCCGTCGGCTCGATCCCCGCGAGCTTGATCGCGTCGAACAGGCTCCACGCGGGCTGGTGCATGATCTGGCCCGCGTAGGTGGTCTGCAGGCCGTTGCCGCACTGCTCGGGGTGCGGCGAGTAGAACGACCGGCACACGTCGTCCACGGAGATGATCCCGTCCCAGTGGTCGGGGTACGCGGTCGCATGGGCCGCGAGCGTGTTGCGCAGGAACTCGCCGAAGGCGTGCTCGCGAGCGCCCGGCACCCCCAGGCGGCTCATCCCCCAGCTCAGCCAGCCGTTGACGGCGAACCAGTCGCCGCCGACGTAGACGGCGTTGTTGCCGCCGATCCCGCCCGGCGCGCGGCTGTGCTCGGTGACCCCGGGGTCGTCGGCGGCCGGCGACTGCGAGGAGCCGATCGGCGACGGGCCGCCGGGGGCGCCGATGCCGGTGAGGAAGCGGCGGATGCTTGCGACCAGCTCGGTCGCCTGGGCGCGGTCCGGCGCGCCGGCGAGCATCGCCCAGGGCTGCGGCTCGCCGAAGATCGCCCCCGCGCCGAGCGGCTGGTCGCCGGCGTAGCCGCGCAGGTACCAGCGGCCGGTCCACGCGGCGCGGGTCGCGGAGAGGTCACGGGCGCCGCTCGCGCGCAGCTCGGCGGCGAAGGCGCGATCGCCGCGCAGGTCGGCCAGCTCGGCCAGGCGCGGGTAGACGTAGGCGAGCTGGGCGGTGATCAGCAGCGACTCGGTCATGCCCGTGAACGAGGGCGAGAAGTCCGACCAGTCGCCGACGCTGCCGGCGTCGTAGCCCCCGTGGTCGCGGCGCAGCGACTCCTGGCTGCGGTAGGCGGCGCGCAGGTGCGACCACAGCGAGCCCGTGCCGCCGCCCAGGTAGCGGACGGGCAGCGAGAACGTCCGCAGATCGCGCGAGGCCAGCCCGTACTCCGAGGCGGCCAGCAACAGCCACAGGTCCATGTCGGTCGATGACCCGAGCTGCATCGGCCGGCACTGGGCGCCCATCCCGTAGGGGATGCGCTGCCCGCTGCCCGGGCGCGGCACCTCCTGGGCGGAGTACAGCAGCACGTCGCGGGCCAGGGAGGGGTCGGCGTAGATCATCGGCAGCAGGTGCTGGAGCGCGTCCCGGTAGGCCAGCACGCCGCCGCCGTCGTACTGGTAGGAGCCGCCCTGGGAGATGACGTGGCGCCCGCGGCACTCCTCATAGGTGGCGCCGGAGCGGACCATGTAGGCGTCCCAGCGCAGCTCGCGCGTCAGCCACGGCCGGTCGCCGAGCGCGATGTCGGGCAGCCACGCCGCCCACGCGCGGCGGCTCGCGCCCAGCGGGTAGCGCGCGCGGCGATACCGCGCGACGAGGCGGCCGATCGCCTTCGGCTGCGCGGCGCCGTAGGCGTAGCGCAGCGT
The DNA here is from genome assembly GCA_025928415.1 of Solirubrobacteraceae bacterium. Taxonomy (GTDB): domain Bacteria; phylum Actinomycetota; class Thermoleophilia; order Solirubrobacterales; family Solirubrobacteraceae; genus Paraconexibacter. Next base: position 5,721 of record JAICJK010000184.1, read on the forward strand.
GACGCGCGCGCCCGGCGCCAGGCGCAGCGGGGC
>JAICJK010000152.1 GCA_025928415.1 Solirubrobacteraceae bacterium
CGGCACCGGGTCGGGCTGCGGCGGCGCGGGGGCGGGCGGCGGGATCGGGGCCGGCCGCGGGGCGGGCGGGTCGGGCGTGGGAGCGGGCACGGTCGCGCGGATCGGCACAGCGCCGCGGCTACCCGCGGCGCTCCGGGAGGCACCCTTCCATTGTCAGGATGCGCGCGCCGGGGTTCGCGACGGGTTGAGCGCGCCCCGGCGCGGGGACACGAGGAAGACGACGCTCATGTCCGGTCCCCGTCACAGCTTCGTCTCGGTCTCCCGAGCCCCCCACGACGCGTCCGCGCGCGTCGAGGTCGTCCTGCCTGCGCGGGCCGATCAGGTGGCCGTCGCGCGTCACGCGATCGACCAGCTCGCCCGGGCGTCGGGGCTGGCGGCCGAGCGCCGCGCGGACGTCGCGCTGGCGGTCGGCGAGGCCTGCGCGAACGCCGTGATGCACGCCTACCGCGGCGACGACGCCGGGCTGCTCCGGGTGCGCGGCGAGGTGCGCGACGGCCGCCTGGAGGTCGCGGTCACCGACTCCGGCGGCGGCCTGGCGCCGCGGCCCGACAGCCCGGGGCTGGGGCTCGGCCTGCCGCTGATGGCGTCGCTGGCCACCGCGCTGCAGCTGCGCCCGGCGGCGGGCGGGGGCACCGAGGCCTGGATGTGCTTCGCGCCCGAGCCGCCGCCGCGCCCCCTCGCCGCGCCCAGCTAGGCGACGCGCGGCTCGGCGGCGTCCGCTTCCGGCGGGTGCGCGCGGGGTTGGCCGGCGGTCCGCAGCCCGGCCTCGTGGCGCGCGCCCTTCCAGGTCCCGAACGTCGCCAGCACCGTGGCCAGCGAGGGCAGGGACGGATCGACCTCGGCGGCCTGCTGGTAGTCGAGCATGCGCAGGCGCTCCACCGGCGACTCGCGGAGGCGGGCCACCGCGCACAGGCCCGCGAGGACGGTGGCCGGGTCGCCGGGCTCCCCGTGCTCGCGGCGCGCCGCGTTGGCCAGGACGCCCGCCGCGCTGCCGCGCGAGCGTGAGTCGCCGTCGTCGCCGGCCTCCAGCCGCGCCCGCCCGGGCCCGATCATCAGCCGGCAGTGGGGGCAGCGCTCGGGGCCGCGGGGGTAGGGCCACTCCGACCCGTCGGCGATCCGGAGCAGGCAGTGGGGGCAGTGGGCCGCGGCGGAAGGCACGAATCCGGTGGTACCCAGCAGCGGTGCGTCTTAACGACTGCGTACGGGTGCGGACGCGCGCTTCAGAAGCGCAGGACCGCCCCGGCGCCGCCCAGGGTCTGCAGGCGCGGCTCCTCGCTGAGCACGAGCACCTCCGCGTCCTGCTGGTAGGCGAGCGCGATGCCGGCCTCGACCGCGTCGGCGATCGGCTCCAGGGCGCTGCCGTCGGCGGGGCAGGGTGCGCCGGCGTCGAGGCTCACCAGCCCGCAGCGCGGGCAGCGCCCGCCCGGCCGATGGACGCCGTCGTGGAGCAGGAGCACCTCGACGCGCCGCTCGTGCAGGGCCTGCAGCACGCCGGGCAGGCCGTGCACGCCGTGGCCGCCGTCGGAGCCCACCCCGGCCTGCAGGCGGTCCAGCGCCGCGCGGCGGTGGGCGGCCCGGTGCTCGGCGATCGCGGCAGCCGCCGCCTGGCGGACCGCGTCGGCGCCCGCGGCGCTCTGGTCCACGTCCACCCACCCCGCGAGCACGGCCCGGGTGTCCGGGTGCAGCGCCGCCTCCAGCGCGCCGCGCAGCTCCTTCGGGGCGCCCAGCAGGAGCCGGCCGAACAGCCCGCGCTGCACGTGGGCCACGTGCAGCGCGCGGGCGACGCGGTCGAGGTGGTGGGCGACCTCCTCCTCGATCGAGCCCTCGTGGTTGCGCTGCGACCAGCCACCCTGCTGGTGGCGGCCGTGGACGTCGTCGTCGAGCGCGCCGGTCTGCTCGAGCGCCCACTCGTCGCCGAGGTGGAACCGCGCGGCCTGGCGGTTGACGAGCGCGACGCACCAGCGGTCCCGCGCGGCCATCGCGATCAGCGGCTCGACGTGGGCGGCGCGGTCGACGGCGACCTGCGTGGGCACCGGCGCGGGCAGCCGCAGCAGCTCGATCTCGTGGGACCCGTCGACGCCGGCGAAGGCCGCCAGCCCGCGGGCGCCGTCGGCCTGCATCCCCGCCGAGGGGCGCAACCGGCGATCGAGCTCGCCGAGCGCCTCGCGCAGGCCCGCGCGCGCCTCGTGGCCCAGGTCGCGGTCCTCGACGGCCCGGCGCGCGTCGGCGAGCACCGAGTCCACGGCCGACTCGCGAGCGGGCGGCGTGGACAGGTGCGACGGGTCCAGGTCGAGGTAGAGGCTCAACACGGTCACGTCCTCGCGCGGTTCCGAGAGCCGGCGCAGGCGCTCCGGAGTGACGTCGTTGACCATGCCCGGCGCCTACCCGATCCGCGCCCCGGCGACCCGCTCGGAGTGCGCGCGGCGCCGTTGGCGCGATGCAGCCCTAGACGCGCCGGCCGCCGTACACGCCGCCGGGGGCGCCGGCCAGCAGCACGAGGATCGCGGCGACGATGCCGACGATCGCCGGGAGGCCGAGGGCCGTGCACAGGAGGTACACCAGCGCGGCGATCAGGACTGCGACGACGACCGAGACCATGGGGCAGCTCCTCTCCTTGGGTCCCCTCCATGGTCCCCGCACGGACCATCGGCAAACGTGCCCGGGGGCCGCCGGCGCTCAGGCCGCCTCGAGCGCGAAGGTCATCGTCACCTCGGTCCCCGCAGCGTGCGGCGCCTTCAGCCGGCGCAGCTCGATGGTCTCGGTCAGCGCCGCGACGAGCGGCAGCGGCAGCCCCTCGGCCGGTGACTCCTGCGCGCCGCGGGCGCCCTCGTCGCGGACGGTCACCCGCAGCGCGGCGCCGTCGAGCCCGCAGGCGACCTCGAGCGTCCCGTTGCCGTCCACGCGCCGGATCGCCGTGGAGCAGACCTCCGTGACGGCGAGGCGCACGTCGGCGACGTCCGCCGGGCCCATGCCGAGCGCGACCGCCACCCCGCCGACCGCGTGGCGCACCACGCTGAGCGCCGCCGCGTCGGCGGGCACGCCGAGGCGCAGGTCGAACCCCTGCTCGATCGCCTGCCACCGCGGGCCGGTGAGGCTCACGGGTTCCCGGGCCCGCCCGCCCGGAGGGCTGCGCTGAGCGTCCGCTCCCGGCACCTCGTCCCCGGTACCCGCCGGTGCGGGGCGGGAACCCACATCAGCCGCCCGGCGGGGCGGGGACGGCGCCGGCCGCGACCTGCTCGCGCAGCAGGGCGAAGGCGAGCACGGCCGAGATCGTCCGCAGCAGCCGCGCCTGGCTCTGGTCGAGGTCGGTCCGCTCGTCGAACAGCAGCAGCAGGGCGCCGAGCAGCTCACCCGCCGCCATCAGCGGCACGACGAGCAGCGCGACGCCCTCGGGCGCGCCGAAGCCGCGCGCGCCCCGCTCGCCCAGCCAGGCGGTCTCGCCGTCGCGGACGGCGTCGGCGAGGTCGGCGTAGCGGGTGACGGTGACCATCTCCGGGCCCAGCAGCCCTCGCGCCGAGCGCCCGAGCACGAGCGAGCCGGTCATGTACGGCGCGATCGCGGCGTCGACCGCGCCGAGGCGGCGCACGAGCAGCGCGGTGGCGTCCCCCAGCGCGCCGGGGCCCCCCTGCAGCCGGAACAGGTCGGCGACGGCGCCCGCCGCCGCGCCGAAGCGCGCGTCGCGCTCGACGGTGGCGCGGAGCTGCTCGCGGTCGCGCTCGGCCTCCGCGAGGGCCTTGCGGGCCCGGCGCTCGTGCGAGGTGTCCACGCCGATCAGGGCGACCAGCGGCGGGCGGCCCTCCTCGTGCGGCAGGCGGTAGGCGATCGAATGGGCGCCGGGGGACAGGCCGGCGGTCCAGTCGGGGTGCTCGCAGGCGGCGGCGACGATGTCGTCGCTGAACAGGCGGCGCAGGGTGCGCGCGCCGGGCTCGGCGGCGAACCACGGGGCGAGGGCCAGGAGGTCGTCGCCCGGGCCCGGCGCCCCGGGGCGCCCGCGGACGGCGGCGTTGACGTACTCGACGCGCAGCGGCTGGGGCCCCGACAGGGCGACGACCGCGACCGGCGCCTGCTCGGCCAGCGCGCGCGCGGCGACCGGGCTCAGGCCGGCGGGCGGCGGGACGTCGGTCGCGGCGATCGCCGCGGGCAGCGGGACGCCGGACTCGACGGCACGGCGCACGGCGACGACGCGCGTGACGTCCTCGACGGCGTAGCGGCGCGGCCCGCGGTGCGCGCGCAGCGGCACCGGGAAGCCGTGACGGCGCTCCCAGGTGCGCAGCCGCTCCCGGCTGACGCCCGTCAGGGCGGCGAAGTCCGTCGCGCTCAGGCTCTGACCACCCTTGTCCACCTCACGCATGGTGCCCGAGACGGACGAGCGCCGATGCGCCAGGATGGATCCCGGCTCAGGCGGGGGCGGGCGCGGCCCGGGCGACCGCCTGCGACAGGTGCTCCTCCCGCTCGGCGGCGCTCGCCTCCTTGTTCGAGCGGGCCTGGAACTCGGTCAGCAGCGCCTGCAGGGCGGTGTTGGCCGCCGACAGGGCGAGCAGCGTGACGATCACGCGGGCGCGCCGCGGGCCCAGGACGCCGCGGGCGCCGACGAGCGTGAGCGCGCTCCAGGAGCCCAGGCACCGCGTGCATGTCAGCAGCTCCCCCGCGACGTAGCGCAGGCCGCGCCCCCGCGGCCGGCGCTCGCCCTCCGGCGACTCGTCGACGAACGGGGCGCGCAGCCACGCGCCGACCTTCTCCTTGGCCAGCAGGCGCGCCAGGCCGGCGGTCGCCGCGCCGTAGAGGGCGAGCTCGCCCGCGGAGGTGGGCGCCGGCTCGGAGCGGCGGCGGCCGGAGAGCGCTGCGACGCCCGCGGTCCCCGCGGCGTAGACGGCGGTCACGAGCGCGTAGTCGCGCCCTCGGGTGGGCGTGGCGGAGACCGGATCCATCGCCCGTCGCCGTACCCGCCGGGCAGCGGGGCGAACCCGCGGACGGGCGGGCTCGGGGCCGCTACGCCTCCAGGCGGATGTCCAGGACCTGCTGCAGGCCGGTCCACTCGACGAGCTGCGCCACGGGGCCGGTGGACGCGCAGCGGACGGTCAGCGCGCCGCCCGCGGCGTCCACCAGCCGCCGGCAGCGCGTCAGCGCGGCCACGCCGGAGGAGTCCATGAAGGCGACCGGCCGCAGGTCGAGCTCGATCCGCCCGCCGGGCCGCGCCGCGGTCCCGACCGCGACGACGACGTCCTCGGCGGTCGAGAGGTCGATCTCCCCCGTCACGCGCACCGCGGTGACGCCGTCGGCGGCCTGGACCTCGATCTCGAGCTCCCCGGGACCCATCCCGGCCCACTCTACGCACGGCCGGCCTCAGGGATTGCGCGCGCCGACACCGGTGAGCAGCTCCCGCAGGCGCAGCGGCCCGCTCGCGCCCGCCCGCAGGGGCGGGGTGGGCGCATCGGCCCCCTCGCGCAGGCCGTCGAGCAGCTCGGCCAGCGCCTCGAGCGCGTCGTGGCGCGGCGCCCAGCCGAGCTGCGTCCGGGCGCGCGAGACGTCCATCAGCGGCGTCTGCGTCGCGAGGTCCAGCCAGCCCGGCGGCGTGGGCTGCAGCCGCGCGCGCCAAGTCGCCGCGGCGACGAGCCGCACGGCGCTCGCGGGGACGGGCACGGTGCGCGCGTGCAGCAGGCGGGCGGCGGCCCGCGGGCCGATCGGCGGGTCGGCGGCGATGTTGTACGCGCCGCGCGCCTCGGGGTCGAGCACCGCGCGCCGGTAGGCGTCGGCGACGTCGGCGGCGTGAACGGCCTGCACGAGGACGCCGCGCACGTCCGGGACGATCGGGATCAGGCCGAGGCGCAGCACGCTGCCGGGCAGCAGCGGGCCGGCGAACAGGCGGCGGATCTCCGTGGCGGCCTGCCGCTGGAAGATGAGCCCGGGCCGCAGCCGCACGACCCGCAGCGCGGGGTGGGCGCGCTCGACGCCGTCGAGGATCCGCTCGGCTGCCGCCTTGTGGCGCGAGTAGAACGAGCTGTCGATGCCGGTCGCCGGCCACGACTCGTCGACCGGCGGGTGCTTCGGGCCCGGGGCGTAGGTCCCGATCGACGAGGCGTGCACGAGCGCGGGGACGCCGGCGTCGGCCGCGGCCTCGAAGACCCGGCGGCTGCCGTCGACGTTGACCCGCAGGGTCTGCTCGCGGTCGCGGGACGGCTGGATCAGCCAGGCCAGGTGCACGACGGCGCCGGCGCCGGCGAACAGCCCCCGCAGGTCGCTCGTGCAGACGTCCCCGGCGACCCACTCGACCTTCGGCGGCCGGCTCGCGGGCAGGCGCCGCGCCAGCCCGGTGATCGCGTCGACCGCCGGCTCGGCGGCGAGCGCCTCCAGCAGGGCGGTGCCCACGTTGCCGCTGGCCCCGGTCACGACGATGCGCATCTGCGCGGCGTACCCGTGCCCGCCCGGCGCACGCGCCGGCCGCGCCGGCGGCGTCAGGCCCCGCGGGCCGCGCTCAGCGGCCCCGGCTCCGCCGGGGCGAGTGCGCGCTGGTCGACGAGCAGCAGCGCCAGGTCGTCGTCCAGGCCGCCGCCGCGTCGCGTGGCGATCGCGGCCACGCGGTCGACGAGCGCGTCGCCGTCC
>JAICJK010000575.1 GCA_025928415.1 Solirubrobacteraceae bacterium
CGGGACCAGCAGCGTCACGAGCGCGAGGCCGAGCGCGATCTGGGTCACGTCGTCCCAGCGCGCGGCGACCACCGCCGCGTAGAGCGCGGCGGTCACGGCCTCCACGACCGGGTAGCGGGCGCTGATCGGCGCGTGGCAGGCGCGGCAGTGCCCGCGCAGCCACAGCCAGCCGAGCACGGGGACGTTGTCGTAGGGCTTGATCGCCGACGCGCAGGCCGGGCACTGCGAGCCCGGGTGCACGAGCGACTCCCCGCGGGGCAGGCGCCACGCCACGACGTTGAGGAACGACCCGAGGATGGAGCCCATGAGGGCGGTGAGCGCGAGCGCGGGGACCATGGTTCGCCTCAGGTGATCGGCGTGGGCGCGCGGCCCTTGATCACCAGGTCCCGTCGACGGGGCACGCGCCGCCCGCCGGGGCGCACGTGCGGCGCAGGGTCCCGTCCGGCCGCAGGGCGATCTTGAAGTCGATCCCGGAGGCCGAGTGCGCGACAGCGGTGAAGGCGTCGCCGGAGGTGGTGACGGCCACGCCCGCCGGCAGGCCGCGCGGCGCCTGGCAGGCGTCGTAGTCGCGCTCGCCGACCCGGCAGGCCCGGATGGCGGTCAGCGCGTTGCGCACGTCGCTCTTGGCCACGGCGTCCCGGCCCTGGTCGGTCTGGCGCAGCAGGCTCGGCAGGGCGATCGCGGCCAGGACGCCGACGAGCAGGATGACCACGAGCAACTCGGGGAACGAGAAGCCGTGCTCGGATCGCAGGTGGCGCGTGGCTGTGGGCATGAGCGGGGCGAGAACGCGAGAGGCGGGCCCGGGGGCCCGCCTCTCGATGCGGCTCTGATGGTGAGCGCCGACCTACCAGCTGCCGCTGGAGGGGCAGGAGCCCTTGCCGGTCGTGGTGCAGCTGCGGGTGACCGCGCCGCTGACCTTCTTGATGGTGAACACGTTGCCGCTCTTGGAGTAGGCGTCGACCTGGTAGCCGGTGGTGCCGTTGGGCGTGATGTTGACCTGGCCCTGGCCGGTGCCCCAGCTCAGGCCCGTGTTGGCGGTCGACATGACCGAAGCGGTGTTGCCGCAGTTGGCGTAGGTCTGCTCGTCCACGAAGCACGACTCGACCTGCGTCACCGCGTTGCGGGCGTCGGACTTCGCCGAAGCGTCCTTGCCCTTGTCCTGCTGGCCGATGAAGGTCGGCAGGGCGATCGCGGCGAGGATGCCGACGATCAGGATGACGACCAGGAGCTCGATCAGCGTGAAGCCCTGCTCGTCGTTGCGCACCTTGTGCAGCATTGATCCTCCTATTGGATCTCGATGGGACCTGTTGGTGTCGCCAGTCCGCGGTCTCTGCCGTGGGTCCCGAAGATCAGGCCCCGGTGGCAACCCGGCTTCCTCATGTGGAGGTCCGTGGCTTTGCGTCTCACCCTCGCGAGCGATTTGCCGTTCGCACCCCGGGGCTGGCTTCATTGCACGTCCTGTAGATCGGTCCCCTGGCGCAGGGCTTGAGCTGGGGGCTCAAAGCGGACGTCTGTTCTAGGGTCGGGACCCTGAAGCGCGTTTGGGGCGGCGCGGAGCCGGCCGTCGCGGCGTCAGCGCTTCAGCGTGATCGAGCGCTTCAGCGTGACCTTGCGGCCGCGCGCGTCGGTGGCCGTGCCGCTGACGACCACGACGGCGCGCCGGCCGCGCGCCACCTGCCGCGCCAGCGCCTTGGGCAGCCGGAAGGCCGTGCCGGCGGCGCGCCTGCCCTTCGTGCGGACCGTGCGCACGCCGACCTTCAGCGTCCGCGCGCGCTTGCCCTTGACCAGGTGCAGGCGCTTGGCGTCCTTGGCCCGGACGACGGCGGTCAGCGAGCAGGTGACGCTGCGGTCGGCCTGGCAGCGGAGCTTCAGCCCGGCGCGCCGGACGGCCTTCGCGCGCTGGACCGTGGCGCCGGCCAGGCCGGCGCGGAAGGCCGGCGGCCCCCCGTTCGCGCCGCTCGCGCCGTCCCCGTCGCCCGCGGCGCCGCCGGCGCTCGCAC
>JAICJK010000049.1 GCA_025928415.1 Solirubrobacteraceae bacterium
AGCTGACGGCCAAGCTCCTGGCGCTGTTCGAGCTGCGCTTCGATCCCGCGCGGGCGGGGGAGGAGGAGGCCGAGCAGGCCCTGCGCGAGGCGATCCTCGCCGACCTCGACGCGATCGAGCTGCTCGACCACGACCGCATCCTGCGCAACCAGCTCGGGCTCATCGACGCGACGGTCCGCACGAACCTGTACCGGCCCGGGCGCACGGTGATCGCCTTCAAGCTGCGCTCGGCCGACGTGCCGGCGATGCCGCTGCCCGCGCCGCTGTGGGAGATCTACGTCTACTCCCCGGCGATGGAGGGCGTCCACCTCCGCGGCGGGCCGATCGCCCGCGGCGGCATCCGCTGGTCGGACCGCATGGACTACCGCACCGAGGTCTTCGGCCTCATGCGCGCGCAGATGACCAAGAACGCCGTCATCGTCCCCACGGGCGCCAAGGGCGGCTTCCTGCTCAAGGCGCCGCCCGCCGGCGGCGAGGCGCTGCGCGACGCCGTGCGCCGCGAGTACGTCGCCTACGTCGGCGCGCTGCTCGACCTCACCGACGACCGCGTCGACGGGCGGATCGTGCACCCCGACGGCGTGCGCGTCCGCGACGGCGAGGACGCCTACCTCGTGGTGGCGGCCGACAAGGGCACCGCGACGTTCTCCGACACCGCCAACGAGGTGGCGGTGCGCCGCGGGTTCTGGCTCGGGGACGCCTTCGCGTCCGGCGGCTCGGCCGGCTATGACCACAAGGCGCTCGGGATCACGGCCCGCGGCGCCTGGGAGTCGGTCCGGCGGCACTTCGCCGAGCTCGACCTCGACCCCGCGACCGACCCCTTCACGGCGGTCGGCATCGGCGACATGTCGGGCGACGTGTTCGGCAACGGGATGCTGCTCAGCCGGACGCTGCGGCTCGTCGCCGCCTACGACCACCGCCACGTCTTCATCGACCCGGACCCCGACGCCGAGGCCGGCTACGCCGAGCGCGAGCGGCTCTTCCGGCTGGCGGGCTCCTCCTGGGACGACTACGACCGCACCCGGATCTCCGCCGGCGGCGGGGTCTGGCCGCGCACGGCCAAGGCGATCCCGGTGAGCCCGGAGGCCCGCGCCGCGCTCGGCATCGCCGACGAGCGGCTCGCCCCGGCCGACCTCATCCGCGCGATCCTGCGCGCGCCGGTCGACCTGCTGTTCAACGGCGGGATCGGGACCGTGGTCAAGGCCTCGGCCGAGAGCGACGCCGACGCCCAGGACCGCGCCTCGGACCTGCTGCGCGTCGACGCCGCGGACCTGCGCTGCCGCGCCGTGGGGGAGGGCGGGAACCTCGGGTTCACCCACGCCGCGCGGATCGAGTACGCGCGCGGCGGCGGGCTCATCAACGCCGACTTCATCGACAACTCCGCCGGCGTCGACTGCTCCGACCACGAGGTCAACCTGAAGATCCTGCTCGATCTCGCCGTGGCCCGCGGTGGCCTCGAGCCGGCCGACCGCGACGCGCTGCTGCGCGAGGTCACCGGCGACGTGGTCGCCCACGTCCTCTACGACTCCTTCCAGCAGGCCCAGATCATCGCCCAGGAGGTGCGCCGCTCGGCCGGGCGGATGGACGCCCTGGAGGACCTCATGGAGCTGCTGGAGCTGCGCGGGCGCCTCGACCGCGCGGGGGAGGGCCTCCCGGGCGCCGACGAGATGGCCGAGCGGCGCCGGGCCGGGCAGGGGCTGCTGCGCCCCGAGCTCGCGGTGCTGGTCGCCTACGCCAAGCGCCACCTGGCCACCGCGCTGCTCGACAGCGCGCTGCCCGACGACCCGTTCTTCGCGCAGGACCTCGAGCGCTACTTCCCGCCGCGGGTCGCCGATCGCTTCGGCGAGTTGATCGCCGAGCACCCGCTGCGCCGCGAGCTCGTGGCCATGATCGCCGCCAACGACGTGGTCAACGCCCTCGGGCCCACGTTCGCCTCGCAGGGGCTGGCCGAGCTCGGCGCCAGCGCCGAGGGCGTCGTCCGGGCGGTGCGCCTGGCGCGCGCCACGACGGGCGCCGACGCCCGCTGGAGCGCGATCGAGGCCCTCGGGCGCGAGGTGGCCGTCGACGACGCCTGGGAGCTGATGGCCGGCGTCGACGCGCTCGTCGCGGACACCGCCCGCTGGCACCTGGTCCACGGCGAGGACGAGGACCTCGGCGACGCGGTGCGCGTGGGCCGCGCGGGGTTCGAGCGGCTGGCCGAGGTGCTGCCCGGCCTGCGCTCGGCGCAGTGGCGGGCCGACCACGACGCGCTGGCCGCCGACCTCGTGCGCCGCGGCGTCCCGGAGCCGCTCGCCGCGGCGCACGCGCGCCAGGGGGCGCTCGTCCACGCGCCGGACATCGTGGCCGTCGCCGCGGAGACCGATGGGTCGGTCGAGGCGGTCGCCGCGGTGTTCTTCGAGCTCGGCGAGCGCCTGCAGCTCGAGTGGCTCGAGCGCGCGATCGACGAGCTGCCCGCCGCGACCCGGCTGCAGCGCTGGGCCGTGCAGGCCGTGCGCGACGACGTGCTGGGCGCCCGCGCCGCCCTCGCCCGCCGCGCGCTGCGGGAGTCCGGCGGCGGCGACACCGTCGCGATCGTGGACGCGTTCCTGGAGTCCCGCCGCGAGGTCCTCGGGCGCCTGACCGCCTTCACGCGCGCGCTGGCCCACGAGGGCCGCCCGGACCTCGCCGGCCTCGGCCTGGCCGTGCGCCAGCTCCGGGCGCTCGCCGGGTAGGCCCCCGGTCGTGTTCGACGGCTTCGCCCTGGAGCGCATCGACGTCGGCGAGGCGATCCTGCGCGTGCGCCACGGCGGGTCGGGCTCGCCGGTGCTGTTGCTGCACGGGCACCCGCGGACCCACACGACCTGGCACCGGGTCGCGCCGCTCATCGCCGCCGCGGGCCACACGGTCGTCTGCCCGGACCTGCGGGGCTACGGGCGCTCCTCCAAGCCGCCCACGACGCCCGACCACGAGCCGTACACCAAGCGAGCGATGGCCCGGGACTGCGTCGCGCTCATGCGCGCGCTGGGCCACGAGCGCTTCGCGCTGGTGGGCCACGACCGCGGCGCCTACGTCGCCTTCCGCACCGCGCTCGACCACCCGGGCGCCGTCGAGCGGCTCGTGATCCTGGACGCCGTCCCGATCGCCGAGGCCCTGGACCGCTGCGACGCGGGCTTCGCGCAGGCCTGGTGGCACTGGTTCTTCCTCGGTCAGACCGACAAGCCCGCCGAGCGCGTGATCTCCGCCGATCCCGAGGCGTGGTACCGGCCCGACCGCGAGCGCATGGGCGAGGGCAACCTCGACGACTACCTGCAGGCGATCCACGACCCGGCGACCGTCCTGGCGATGTGCGAGGACTACCGCGCGGGCCTCGGCTTGGATCGCGCACACGACGAGGCCGACCGGCGCGCGGGCCGGCGCATCGGCTGCCCGGTGCTCGTCGCGTGGGCGGCCGAGGACGACATGGAGGACCTGTACGGCGATCCGCTGGCGATCTGGGCGCGCTGGGCCGGCGACCTGCGCGGCGCCCGGATCCCGTCGGGCCATCACATGGCCGAGGAGGCGCCCGAGGCGCTCGCGGCCGAGCTGCTGGCCTTCCTCGGGACCGGCTAGTGCCGGTCGTCGCCCGTGGCGGCGGGCGGCCGTGACTCCTCGGCCAGCGAGGTGATCGCCAGGCTGCCGCGGGCGGCCTCCTCGAGCACCTCGTTGGCCTCCTCGGCCGAGCGGGCGTAGAGCTCGACGAGCAGGTGCACGACGATGCGGTTGTCGTCGTCGTGCTTGTGGAAGCGCACGTGCGTGAAGAACTCGCGCGTGCCGTGGTCGCCGAAGGCGGCGTAGCTCAGCGCGTCGCCCGCCTCGGGGCCCGAGCAGGTCTCGACCTCGTCGGCGTCGACGGTGACCGTGCACGAGGCCACCCATGGGGTCCCGGCGACCATCCGCTCCCAGCGGTCCTCCACGGGCTCGACGCGGCCGTTGACGAAGCCGAGGTGCGGCTGGTCGTGCATGCAGTCCAGGCACTGCACGACGGCCTCCTGCAGCTCGTCGACGACCTCCGAGCGCTCGCCGGTGTCGGGATCGATCTTGTGGATCCCCTCGTAATGCACCTGCACCTCGAGGTCCTGGGACCAGCAGCGGTAGCAGCGCAACCAGGAACGTGCCTCGGTGTGCTCCATCACCGACAGTCTAGGCTCAGGCCCATGGAGGGCTCCGCGAGCGCGGTGGGCGTCGTCCTGGCCGGCGGCCAGGGCAAGCGGATCGGCGGGGACAAGGCGAACGTCGCCGTGGAGGGGCGGCCGCTGCTGCGCTGGGTGCTCGCCGCCGTGGAGGCCGTCTGCCCCTCGGTGGCGATCGTCGCCAAGCGCGACACCGTGCTGCCCGGGCTGCGCGCCAGCACGCGCGTGTGGATCGAGCCGGACCAGCCGCGCCACCCGCTCACCGGCATCGTCCACGCGCTGCGCGAGGCCGCTGGCCGGCCGATCCTGGCCTGCGCGACCGACCTGGTGCTGCTCGACCCGGCGACCCTGCGGGCGATCCTCGGCGCCGCGGACCCGTCGCGCCTGGCGGTCGTGCCGTTCGCGGGCGGGGAGCTCCAGCCGCTGTGCGCGCTCTACCAGCCGGGCGCGCTGCGGGTCCTGCAGCGCTTCGAGGCCGGCACGCGGGCGGTCGACGCCGCGGCCGAGCTCGACCCCGTCGTCCTCGGCTTCGACGACCCGCAGCCGTTCTTCAACGTCAACGCGCCGGAGGACGTCCTGCACGCCTCGGCGGTGCTGCGCCCGCCGCCGCGGGCGCGCTGAGCGCCCCGCGGCGACCGCGACGGGGGGCCCTCAGCCGCCGATCGCGCTCATCGAGCGCGCGGGCTGCACGAACCCGGGGTCGTTGACGCGGTGCTTGAGCTCCTTGCGCCAGACCGCGTCGCGGATGACCGTCTCGACATCGTCGTCGGAGGCGCCGGCGCGCAGCGGCGCGCGCAGGTCGGTCTCGCCGAGGCTGAACAGGCACGTGCGCAGCTTGCCGTCGGCGGTGAGCCGCACGCGGTTGCAGTCGTCGCAGAACGGCTCGGAGACGGGGTTGATGAACCCGATGCGGCCCTTGCCGTCGGCGAAGCGGTGCACGCGCGCGGTGGCCGACGGCTCCCGGGGCTCGGGCTCGAGCGGGTACACGGCGTGGATGGCCGCCCGGACCTCCTCGCCGGTCAGCACGTCCTCGGGCGTCCAGGCGTGATCGGCGTCGAGCGGCATGAACTCGATGAAGCGCACCTCGTAGGGGTGCTCGCGCGCGAAGCGCGCGAAGGGCAGCACCTCGTCCTCGGTGAAGCCGCGCAGCGCGACGGCGTTGACCTTGATCGGGTGGGCCTCGGGGAAGCGCGCGAGCGCCTCGAGGCCGGCCAGCACGCGGGGGAGCGCGTCGCGGCGGGTCATCCGGAAGAAGCGGTCGCGCTGCAGCGAGTCGATCGAGACGTTGAAGCGCGAGATGCCTGCGGCCACCAAGGCCTCGGCGTCGCGCTCGAGCAGGTAGCCGTTGGTGGTCAGCGACAGGTCGGCGAGGCCCGGGACCGCGGCGAGCATCGCCGCCAGGGCCGGGAAGTCCCGGCGCACGAGCGGCTCGCCGCCGGTGAGGCGCACGGCCTCGACGCCGAGCTCGGCGAACAGCCGGACCAGCCGCGCGATCTCCTCGAAGCTGAGGACGTCGTCGCGCTCCAGCCACGGCAGGCCCTCGGCGGGCATGCAGTACTGGCAGCGGAAGTTGCAGCGATCGGTGACCGACACGCGCAGGTCGCCGATCCGCCGGCCGTGTCCATCGACGAGGGGTGCGCGCGCCATGTCCTCAGCCTACTCGGGCCGCAAGCCGGTCAGCGCGGGGCGAGCGGCGTCGAACATCGGTCCGGTCGGCGGTGGTTCGGCTCCGCGTGGCGCGGGCATTGCCGACCGGATGAGCATGCTCATCGCCCTCCTGCTCGCCCTCGTCGTCGCCCTCGCAGTCGTCGGCGCCGGTCGCCTGCGCGCCGCCTGGGTGCGCGGGCGCCGTCCGGCAGTGGACGGAGGCAGCCGCCGGGACTTCTTCGGCGACCGCCTCGTCGACCCGACGAACGGCTGACCCGCCCGTGATGGTCCGGCGCCTCAGGGCGCCGGACGATCACGAGCATGGCCCGCGCCTACGGGCGCCGGACGATCACGAGCACCGCGGCCAGCGCGACGGCCATCTGGCCGAAGGCCAGCGCCGTGCCGAAGTTCGCCGCGCCGAGCAGGCCGGCCAGCGCGCTGGCCGCCGCGAACGCGGCGAGCACGATCAGCAGGTCGCGCCTCACGAGGGCGCCCCCGCGCGCGACTCCAGCGCGGCGGTGAGGGCCGGCACGTCGGCCCCCGCGGCCTGCTCCTCCAGGACGCGCCGCGCGACGCGGCGCCCGCCGAGCGCGCGCACCCCCCGCTCGCCGTGCTCGGCGGCGAAGTCGGCCAGCGCGCCGGCCCGCCGGGCGGCCAGCCGCCGCGCGGCGACGTCGAGCCCGGCCCGGTGGGCGTCGAGCGCCGCGACCAGCTCGTCGATCCCGCGCACGGGCGACACGCTGGAGACCGCGACCACGGCGGTGCCGCGGCGCCCGATCGACCGCAGGGCGGCGCGCAGGTCGCGTTGCGCCCGCACGGCGACGTCGCCGAGGTCGGCCTTCGTGACCACCAGCACGTCCGGGATCTCCATGATCCCCGACTTCAGGAACTGCAGGACATCGCCGGAGCCGGGCTGCACGATGACCGCGACGGTATCGGCGACCTCGGCCACCTCGGTCTCGGACTGGCCGACGCCGACGGTCTCGAGGACCACGACGTCGAAGGCCGCCGCGAGCGCGTGGGCGGCGGCGCGCGTGGCCGGCGCCAGGCCGCCCAGGCGCGTCCCCGCCGCGGTGGAGCGGATGAAGGTCCCCGGATCCTCGGGGTCGTAGGCGATCCGCGCCCGGTCGCCGAGCAGCGCGCCGCCGCTGCGGCGCGAGGACGGGTCGACGGCCAGGACGGCGACCGTCCGCCCGGCCGTGCGCCAGGCGCGCACGAGCTCGGACAGCAGCGTCGACTTGCCGACGCCGGGCGGTCCCGTGACGCCGACCACGTGCGCGCGCGCCTCGCCGCCCAGCGCGGCCGGGGAGACGCCCCGCAGCAGCGCGGCGATCTCGTCGCGCGCCGCGGGCGCGGCGTTCTCGACCAGGTTCAGGACGGCGGGCGCGGCGGTCAGGTCGCCCCCGCGCAGCCGCTCGGCGAGCTCGGTGCCGGAGGGCCCGCTCAAGCGCTGGCCGCCGCCCCGTTGTGCTCGGCCACCAGCGCGACGACGTCGGCCATGATCTGGTTGATGTCGAAGTCCTTGGGCGTGTAGACCGCGGAGACGCCCGCCGCCCGCAGCGGCTCGACGTCCTGCTCGGGGATGATCCCGCCGACGATCACCGGGGCCTCGACGCCCCGCTCGCGCAGCTCGCGGACGACGGCCGGGATGAGCTCCCGGTGCGAGCCCGAGAGGATCGACAGCCCGACGACATGGACGCCCTCCTGCAGGGCGCTGGCGGCGATCTGCGCCGGCGTCAGGCGGATGCCCTCGTAGACGACGTCCATGCCGACGTCGCGGGCGCGCACGGCGATCTGCTCGGCGCCGTTGGAGTGGCCGTCGAGGCCGGGCTTGCCGACGAGGATCTTCAGGCGCCGGCCGAGGGCCTCCGAGACGCGGTCGACCTCCTCGCGCAGCGGCTCGAGGTCGGCGGCGCCGGCGTCGGCGGCGGCCTCGCCGACGCCGGTGGGGGCCCGGTACTCGCCGAAGGCCTCGCGCAGCGTCCGCGACCACTCGCCGGTGGTGGCGCCGGCGCGGGCGGCGGCGATCGTCGCGGGCATGATGTTGTCCTCGGTGCCGGCCGCCACGCGCGCGAGCTCGGCCAGGGCCGCGTCGACGGCGGCCTGGTCGCGGTCGGCGCGCCACGCGATCACCGCCTCGCGCTGCTCGGCCTCGGTCGCCGGGTCGACGACGAGGATGCCGCCCTCGGCGTCGTCGGTCAGAGGGGAGTGCTCGGTGCCCTGGAAGCGGTTGAGGCCCACGACGACCTGGTCGCCGGACTCGATGCGGCGCAGGCGCTCGCGGTGCGAGTCGACGAGCGCCGCCTTCATGTAGTCCACGCCGGCCACGGCGCCGCCGTGCTCGTCCACGGCCGCCATCTCGGCCCGCGCGCCCTCGAGCAGCTCGGCGACGAGGGCGTCCATCACCTTGGAGCCCTCGAACACGTCGGGGTACTCGAGCAGGTCGGTCTCGTAGGCCAGGACCTGCTGGATGCGCAGCGACCACTGCTGGTCCCACGGGCGGGGGAGGCCGAGCGCCTCGTTCCAGGCCGGGAGCTGCAGCGCGCGGGCGCGCGCGTCGCGGCCGAGCGTGACCGCGAGGGCCTCGAGCACGATGCGCTGCACGTTGTTCTCGGGCTGCTGCTCGGTGAGCCCCAGCGAGTTGACCTGGACGCCGTAGCGGAAGCGCAGGTGCTTGGGGTCCTGCACGCCGTAGCGCTCGCGGCCGAGCTCCTCCCAGAGGATGCCCATCGCGCGCAGCTTGGCGTGCTCCTCGATGAAGCGCACCCCGGCGTTGACGAAGAACGAGATCCGCCCGAACACCTTGCCCATGAGCTCCTGCGGCACGCGCTCGCGGACCGCGTCGAGCACGGCGATGGCGTTGGACATCGCGTAGGCGATCTCCTGCACGGGGGTCGCCCCTGCCTCCTGCAGGTGGTAGGAGCAGATGTTGATCGGGTTCCAGCGCGGGACCTCGGTCACCGTGTAGGCGACCATGTCGGCGATCAGCCGCAGCGACGGCGCCGGCGGGAAGGCGTAGGTCCCGCGGGCCAGGAACTCCTTGATGATGTCGTTCTGGGTCGTGCCCTGGAGGGCCGACTGCTCGACGCCCTGCTCCTCCGCGGCGACGATGTACAGCGCCAGCAGCCACGCCGCCGTCGCGTTGATCGTCATCGACGTGTTCATCTCGCCCAGCGGGATGCCGTCCAGCAGCGCGTGCATGTCGCCCTTGTGGGCGATCGGCACGCCGACCTTGCCGACCTCGCCCTTGGCCAGCTCGTCGTCGGGGTCATAGCCGGTCTGCGTCGGCAGGTCGAAGGCGATCGACAGGCCGGTCTGGCCCTTGGCGAGGTTGGAGCGGTAGAGCTCGTTGGACTTCCTGGCCGTGGAGTGCCCCGCGTAGGTGCGCATCATCCACGGGCGGTCCCGCTCCGGCAGGCGGTGGCTCATGGGCGGATTGTATGGTCCGCGACGTGCTGCCGAGCCCTTGCCGGACCCCCCGCGCGTGATCGAGGAGATCGACGTCCGCCTCCTCGGCGTGGCGCGGACGGTGTGCTGCTTCGTGGACCGCGACGAAGGCTGGCTGGTCGATCCCGGCCCCCAGTCCTGCGAGGCCACGCTCCTGGAGGGCCTCGGCGACTGGGCGCCCGAGCGGATCCTGCTCACGCACATCCACTTCGACCACGCGGGCGCCACCGGCTCGCTGCTGCGCCGCTGGCCGCAGGCCGAGGTCTGGGTGCACGAGCGCGGCGCGCGCCACCTCGCCGACCCGGAGCGCCTGGTGGCCAGCGCGCGGCGCATCTACGGCGAGGACTTCGACCGGCTGTGGGGCGAGGTGAGCCCGGTGCCCGGGGACCGGCTCGTCGTGCTCGCCGGCGGCGAGCGCCGGGACGGCTGGGAGGTCGCCTACACCCCGGGCCACGCCTCCCACCACGTGGCCTATCTCCACGACGGGGGCACCGCGTTCTGCGGGGACGTCGCGGGGGTGCGCATCCTCGACGGGCCGATCCTGCCGCCGACGCCGCCGCCGGACATCGACCTGGAGCTGTGGGCGAGCTCGATCCGGACCGTCGCGGCGTGGGAGCCGCGGGAGCTCGCGGTCACGCACTTCGGCCGCTGGAGCGACGTGACCGTCCACCTCGAGGAGCTCGTCGCGGCGCTGGAGCGCTGGGGGCGGAGGGCGCGCGAGACCGACGCCGCGGGCTTCGCGATCCGCGTGCAGGAGGAGGTCGAGGCGCGCACGAGCGGCCAGGTGACCCGCGACGCCTACACGCGCGCCAACCCGCCGGAGACGCTCTGGGCCGGCCTGGACC
>JAICJK010000230.1 GCA_025928415.1 Solirubrobacteraceae bacterium
GCCGCGCGGGCCGCCGGGCCGGCGGGCGCGGGCGACGGCTGCGCCGGCGGGACGTCGACCCCGGGCTGCGCGACGCGGACCGCGACCACCCGGGTGGCCGGCTGGCGGGCCGGCACGAAGGCGTAGGACAGGGCGGTCGCGCCGAGCGCCGTCAGGAAGGCCGTCATCGCGCAGGCGACGACCAGCGTGCGGAACGTGACCCGCCCGTCCTCCCCGGCCAGGCGATGGGCGAGCTGCTCGGACACTGACGGCGACCCTAGGCGCCCGGGGGGACGGAACCGGGGCGCGGCCGCCGTCGGCGCCGCCTGCTTTTCAGTGCGATCCGGCCAGGCGCGCCCGCGGCGCCTCGAGGTGGCGCGGGACCAGCACGCAGCGCACGGCGCCGGACTCGACGTGCACCGTGGCCCCCAGCGGGATCGCGTCCGCCGTGTCGGGGAGCAACCGCTCGGGGGGACGCAGGCCGAAGACGGCGTGGGCGGCCTTGGCGGCGTAGCTGCGCAGCGCGCGCTCGGAGTCGCTGCGGCTGGCGCGCCAGCCCGCGGCCAGCAGCGTCGCCCCGTGCCACAGCTCCCAGCGCCAGCGGCGGAAGCCGAAGCCCCCGGGAGGCAGCGGGTGCAGCGCGTAGGCGAACTGGAGTCCCTCGACGGTCGGCACGTTCCCCGTCCAGGCTACCGCTCGGCGCGGGGCCCGCCGGGGCGCGGCGGGCCGGTGGCGGGCGCGGCGGGCGGCGTCTAGTGTCGCGCGTCCATGGCGCCCCAGCCTTTCGCGCTCGCGCTCGCCGCCGTCCTGCTCGCCGCCGCGCCGTCGCCCGCCACGGCGCGGTCGCCTCACCAGCGCCACCAGCGCCCCGAGCGGCTCGAGCGCGTCCGCGCTCCCGGCGGCCCGTTCCTCACCGACAGCGCCGGGCGGCGCCTGGAGCTCCGCGGCGTCAACCTCGTCGCCAAGTGCGGGCGGGCGACGCGCCCCAGCGACGCGCCGGGAACGCCGTGCGTGCCGGGCCCCGTCTCCCCCGATCCCGGCTATGTCCTGACCCCGCGCGCCGCGGACCCGGGGCGCCGCTTCACCGCCGCCGACGCCCGCACGCTGCGCGACCTCGGCTTCTCGGTCGTGCGCCTCGGGCTGATCTGGGAGGGCCTGGAGCCCGGCCCGCGCGGCGCGCGCGCCGACGACCCGCGCTACTGCGCGCCGCACCGCGCCGGCACGCCGCACGCCCGGCTCGGCAGCGCGGACCCGTTCGACCAGCGCACGCTGGACGCCTACCTGCGCCGCACCGACCACACGATCGCGCTGCTCGCCCGCGCCGGCATCCGGGTGATCCTCGACCTGCACCAGGACGCCTGGGGCAGCGCGTTCGCCAACCCGGCCTCCCCCACCCCGTGGACGGGCGAGGGCGCGCCCCGGTGGGCGACCTGCACCGACGCCAGGCCGTTCGGCGCGCCCGCCGGCTGGCAGGGGGCCTACGGCGACCCGGCGGTCGCGGCGGCCATCGGCCACTTCCTGCGCAACGACGTGCGCGTGAACCTGCAGGGGCAGCTCGCGCGGGTCTGGCGCGAGGTCGCGTCGCACTACCGGACCAGCCCGACCGTGGTCGGCTACGACCTGTTCAACGAGCCGACCGACCTCAGGGCCGCGCCCGCGGTCCTCGACCGCGTCCTGCAGTGCCTGTACGCGGGCTCCGACCACGCCCCGCGGTCGTGCGCGGCCGTCCCGTGGGTGCAGGCCCGGCCCCGCGGCCTGATCCCCGTCGTCCTGGACGCCGACCGCCATCACCTCGTCTTCTACGAGGCCTCCGTGCTCACCGACTTCGGCGCCCCGCAGACGATCGGCATCACCGAGCGGCTGCCGTTCTCCCGCCTGGTCCTCTCGTTCCACGTCTACGGGCCGTCCGGTGCGACGGGCGCCTTCACCTGCTCCGACCCGTCCTGCGCGGCAGCGGAGGCCACCACGCTGGCCGGCGTGGCCGCCGAGCGCGCGGCGACCCACACGCGGCAGCCGGGCGGCCCCGCGTGGCTGCTGTCGGAGTTCGGCGCCGAGGACTACGTCCCCGACCTCGCGCGGGTCGCCGCCCAGGCCGACGAGCGCCTGCTGTCGTGGACCTACTGGGCCGGCCTGCAGCTCCACGACCCGACCGGCAGCCCCACCGAGGGGCTGATCGACGAGGCCACGCGCCGCGCGGACCCCGCGCGGGTCGCCGTGCTCGCCCGCGCCTATCCGCTGGCCACGGCGGGGACGCCCCTGCGCCAGGTCTTCGACCCGGCGACGGGCGCCTTCGACCTCACCTACCGGCCCGACCATGCCGTCCACGCGCCGACCCAGGTGGTCGTCCCCCCCGCGCGCTACCCCGGCGGCTACCGGATCAGCGTGCGCGGCGGCCGGGTCACCGGTCGCCACCCCGGCGGGCGCGTCGACGTCAGGCCCCGTCGCGGGGCGCGCACCGTGCACGTGCGGGTGCGGGCGCGATGAGCGCGCCGGAGGGCGCCGCGACGGGCTTCGACCGCGTCGGCCTGGTCGTGCACCCGCGCCGGGAGATCGACGCCGCGCTGGCCACGATCCGGGCGTGGGCCCGCGAGCAGGGCGCCGACGTCGTGCAGGTCCCGATCGCCGGCCAGGACCGCGACGTCGCGCCGGACGCCGGCGCGGAGACCTGCGACCTCGTGCTCGCGGTCGGCGGCGACGGCACGACGCTCGCGGCGCTGCACGCGGCCGCGCCCGCCGGCCGGCCGGTGATGGGCATCGCGTGCGGCAGCCTCGGGGCGCTCACCGCCGTGCGGGCGGGTGCGCTCCCCGGCGCCCTGCGGCGGGTCGCCGCGGGCGACTGGACCCCGCGGCGCCTGCCGGCGCTGGCGCTCACCGAGCAAGGCGAGGCCCTGGGGAGGGCGCTCAACGACGTCGTCGTGGTGCGCGCGGGCGCCAGCCAGGTCACGGTCGCCGTCCTCGTCGACGGGCAGCCCTACGTCCGCTTCGCCGGCGACGGGGTGATCGTCGCGACGCCGCTGGGGTCCAGCGCCTACACGCTCGCCGCGGGCGGCCCGGTGCTCGCCGAGGGCGCCGCGGGCGTCGTGGTCACCCCGCTGGCGCCGCACGGCGGCACCTGCCCGCCGCTCGTCGCCGGCGCGGGCACCCGCGTGGAGCTGGAGGTCGAGCCGGGGTGGGCGGGCGCGCGCCTGGAGCTCGACGGGCAGGCGCTGGCCGCCGTGCCCGAGCGCCTGGCGCTCGCGTGGGTGGCCGATCACGCCACGCTCGTCGGCCTGGGTCAGGACGAGCCGCTGCTCGCCGGCCTGCGGCGCCGCGGGATCCTCATGGACAGCCCGCGGGTGCGCGCCCGCGACGCCCGCGACGCCGCGGACGGGCGGCCCTCCGATCAGCCGAGCTCGCCGCGCAGCGCGCGCCCGTAGCGCTCCACCGAGCGCCGGACGACGGCCTTGGCGTCGCGGCGCACCACCCGGTCCCACCAGGCGCCGTGGATCGTCGCGAAGGCGAACGGCTCCAGCGCGGCGCCGATGGCGCGCACCGTGGCCTCCGGCAGCGGCACGAGGTTCGGGTAGCTCCACATGAACGCGACGTGCGTGCGGTCGGGGATCACCTGGACCACGTCGCCCGAGAGCAGTGCGCCGGCGCCGCCGGCGCGGTGCAGGACGGTGGCCCCCGGGAAGTGCCCGCCGCAGCGGACCAGCGTCAGGCCGTGCTCGAGCTCGCGCGTCTCGCCGTCCCACAGCTCGATCGCCGGATCCGGGCGCATGATCCACGGCGCGTCGCCGGCGTGCAGGAGCACCGGGCAGGCGAAGCGGCGCGCCCACTCGGCCATCGCCGAGTAGTAGTGCGGATGGGAGATCGCGATCGCGCCGAGCCCGCCGCGCCGGTCGACCTCCGCCGTGGTCGCCTCGTCGAGCAGCGTGACGCAGTCCCACAGCAGGTTCGTCTCGCCCCACGGGACCAGCAGCGCGCGCTGGCCGATGGCGAACGCGGGCGCCGTCCCGATCCCGGTCAGCCCGGCGTCGTCGCGGATCTCGTTGGCGTGGCCGGCCCGCAGCTCGTCCATCGTCGTCCACGCCTGGCCGGACTCCGGCACGTACTGGCGCTGGTCCTCGCAGACCGCGCAGCGGGCGGGCGGCTCGGGGCTCGGGGCGTGCTGGACGCCGCAGGTCACGCAGATGAAGGCCTCCACGGCGCCGAGCCTAGGCGACGCCGGCGGTCGGGTCCGCGGCGGGGAGGCGCTCGTAGCGGCTGACGATCTCGATGTCCTTCGCCGGGCCCGTCACGTGCCAGCGGACCACGAGCACGTCCGCCTCCGGCACGTCGTAGCTGCCGGCATAGTGGTCCTCGCCGCACGCGTGCTCCACCTCGGCATGCCCGCAGGACAGGTCGAGCGGGTGGAACGCCCGCCCGTCGTCGAAGCGCACCTCCCAGCCCGCCGCGCCCGGGACGACCTCGAGCGCCCGGTGCGCCGGTCCGGCATGACCGCCGAAGTCCAGGCGGCCGGCCTCGCGCCAGCGCAGGCCCGGCCCGCCGGGCGCGAACTCCGCCGTCCCCGCGAAGCGCCCCCGCAGCCCCGCCCGCCGGTCGTGCAGCTCGCGCTGCAGCGCCCAGGTCCCGGCCAGGTGGGCGGCGAGATCGGCGACGGGCAGCGGAGCCGGCGGCACGCCCGACATGATGCCCGTCGCCCGTCGCCCGTCGCCCGCCGCGGCGGCGGCGCACCGGCCCCGGCTACCCTGCGGGCATGCCCGCGTTCGCCGCCCTCGCCCGCCCCGGCAGCCCCGCCGCCGGGCCCGCGGCGGAGCTCGAGGACGCGCGCGAGGCGCTCGCCTACTGGGAGGACCGCGCCCGGCGCCTTCCGCGCCACGCGCTGCGCGACCGCCGCGAGGCCCGCGCGATGGCGGCCCGCTGGCGCACGCGGGTGACC
>JAICJK010000333.1 GCA_025928415.1 Solirubrobacteraceae bacterium
CGCAGGATGCGCGTCTCGGCGTTGACGGGCTGCCGGAGCGCCGTCGCCTCCATGGTCCGCTCCACGAACGCCGCGCGGTCCTCGGGGTGGACGCGGGACAGCCAGGCCAGCCCGGTGCGCTCGTCCTCGCCGAGCTCGAACAGCTCGGCGAAGCGCTCGTTGACGTAGGTCGTGCGGCCGTCGGGCAGCGCGGAGAAGATGCCGGTCGGCGAGGACGCGGCGAGGCTGCGGAAGCGGCGCTCGCTGGCCGCCAGCGCCAGCTCGGCGGCGCGGCGCTCGGAGACGTCGATGACCTGCGAGATGAACTGCTGGGCCGTGCCGTCGGGCCCGCGCAGGGCCGTCAGGCTCGCCGCGGTCCACACGACGTCGCCGTCGGCGCGCACGTAGCGCTTCTCGATCCGGTGGACGTCGCTCTCGCCGCTGCGCATCGCGGCGACCGCGACCCTGTCGCGCGGCAGGTCCTCGGGGTGGACGAAGTCCTGGATGCGCCGGCCGGTGAGCTGCTCGGGCGAGCGGCCGAGCATCGAGCCGAAGGCCGCGTTGACCCGCTGCAGGACGCCGTCGGCGTCCATCAGGGTCATGCCGATCGCCGCGTGCTCGAAGGCCGCGCGGAAGCGCTCGTCGGTGCTGCGGCGCTCGGTGACGTCCTTGGCGATGGCGGACACGCGGCGCGCCTCGGCGTCCGCGATCGCGCTCACCGAGAACCAGCGCCACGTGCCGTCGGCGCCGCGCAGGCGCAGCTCGCCGCCGACGACCGGGTCGGCGCCGGTGACGAGCGCCGTCCAGAGGTCGTTCGCGAGCCCCCGATCATCGGCATGGACGGCGTGCTGCCAGCAGGTGCGCGGGTCGGTCGCGGGGGCGCCGGCCAGCAGACGGTCCAGCGCGGGGTTGGTCTCGATCAGGCGGCCGTCGAAGCCGGCGACGCCCGCGATGTCGTCGGTGAGCTGCAGGAAGCGGCGGGCGGGGTCGACGGGGTCGACGCGGGAACGGCGGGGCGAGGCGGGCATGCGGATCCCCACGGTCATCGGCCGGGGCCCACCGGATCTGCAGGCGCGCGCGGGCGCCGGCTCGCAGGCGGACATCGGCGCCGCCGGCTCAGCGCGGCAGGTCGGCGGGGCTCGCGATCGCGCCCCAGCGGGCGAGGAACTCCTCGGCCTGCAGGCCGTCCAGGTCGAGGCGCAGCGCGCGGACGAAGCGCTTGGCGTCGCGCGGGAGCACGTCCCAGAGCAGGATCGACTCGCCCGAGGCGATCTCGACGACCTCGACCTGGTCGGCGTCGCGGTGGCGCGTGTGGACGAGGCGCAGCTCGGTCTTGGCCCTCATGGCGCCCGCCCGGCGAGCGCGGCGGCAGCGTCCTGGAGCCCCGCGTCGCCGTGGTGGACGCTGGTGCCCGTCCACACCGCCGGCGTGCTGCGCACGCCGCGCTCGGCCGCCAGCGCCGTGGCGCGAAGCAGCGCGTCGCCGACGCTGCGGGTCTCGACGGCGCGCAGGATCGCCGCCGGGTGCATCTCGCACGCGCTCGCGGCGATCAGCACGTTGTCGGGGACGCTCAGGTCGTGGCCGCCGGCGTAGGCCTGGCGGAAGGCGGCCAGCGCGAACGCGACGGCGCGGCCGATCTGCTTGGCGTAGGTCGCCGTCCGGTTGGCGAACGCGGCGTCGAACGGGAAGCCCGCGGGCCGCCGGAGGGCCTGCAGCCCGCGCGCCGCGGCGGTCGCGGTCAGCGCGTCCCAGTCGGGGTCGGCGGCGGGGCCGCCGAGCGCGACGGGGATCCACTCGGTCGCCACCGGCATCACCTGCAGGACGCGCTCGGCGCTGAGGTAGGCCTCCGGGCTGCCGAGGTCGAAGTAGAAGGCGGGCCCCGGGGCGGCCTCGCTCAGGCGGACCTCAACCGTGGATGAGCCAGCCGTCGGCGGCACGGGCGGCCTCCATCACGCCCTCGGAGAGCGTCGGGTGGCCGTGCACGATGCGCGCGACCTCGGGGTAGCCGCCCTCCAGCGCCTTGACGTTGACGAGCTCCTGGATCAGCTCCGTCGCCTTGGAGCCGACGATGTGGCCGCCGAGCAGCTCGCCGTACTGCTTGTCGCCGACGACCTTGATCACGCCGGTGCGGTCGCCGTAGACGGTCCCGGCGCCCACCGCGCCGTACTGCAGGCGGCCGACGACGACATCGTGCCCGGCGTCCTTGGCCTGCTGCTCGGTGAGGCCGAAGCTCGCGACGTTCGGGGTGCAGAACGTGGCGCGCGGGATGTCGACGTACTCGATCGGGTGCGTCTCGCGGCCGGCGATCGCCTCGGCGGCGATGACGCCCTCGTCGGAGGCCTTGTGGGCCAGCGCGGGCCCGGGGACGAGGTCCCCGATCGCGTGGACGCCCGCGACGTTCGTGCGCAGCGCGCCGTCGACCGCGACAAGGCCGCGCTCGTCGAGCTTGACGCCCGCCTCGTCGAGCCCCAGGCCCTCGACGTCGGGGCCGCGGCCGGCGGCGATCACGAGCCAGTCCGCCTCGCCCTGCTCGCCGCCGTAGGTGAAGGTGACCTTGTCGGCCGCGCTCTGCACGTTCTCGACGAACGTCTTGACGTGGACCTCGATCCCCTGCTTCTTGAACGAGCGCTCGGCCACCTTCGAGATGTCGGCGTCCTCGGTCGGCAGGACGCGGTCGAGGCCCTCGAAGAGCTGGACCTTCACGCCGAGGCGCGCGTAGGCCGACGCGATCTCGGTGCCCGACGCGCCGGCGCCGACGACCACGAGGCTGGCGGGCAGCTCGTCGAACGCCCACGCCTCCTCGGTGCCGATGACGCGGCCGCCGAACTCGGTGCCGGGGATCGGGCGCTTGACCGAGCCCGCGGCGAGGATGACGCCCTTGGCCACCTGGATCTCGTCGCCGCCGACGCGGACGTCGGCCTGCGCGGTGACGGCGCCGCTGCCGGCGATCACGTCGATCTTGTTCTTCTTCATCAGGCCGCTGACGCCGCCGGTGAGCGTCTTGACCACGGTGCGGCGCCGGTCGGCGACCTTGGCGAAGTCGACGGTGGGCTCGGCGACGGCGATGCCGAAGTCGCCGGCGTCGCGGACCTCGGAGAGCACGTCGGCCACGCGCAGGACGGCCTTGGCCGGGATGCAGGCCACGTTCAGGCAGCGGCCGCCGATGTCACCCTTCTCGACCACGGCGGTCTTCATCCCCAGCTGAGCGGCTCGGATCGCGGCGACGTAGCCGCCGGGTCCCGAGCCGATCACGACGCAGTCATACGCAGTATCGGCCATGCGGTCGAGCCTATCCAACTCGTCCCGCGCGACCCCGCGAGCGTCGCGGCCCGCGACAGGCGCTTCGAGCGCGAGCGCGATGACGCTCGTCCCGCGCGACCCCGCGAGCGTCGCGGCCCGCCACGAGCGCCCCGCGCGCGAGCGCGATGACGCCGTCCCGCGCGGCCTTTCGCGCGGGGCCCTACGGCCGCCGGGGCATCTGGATGCGCGCCATCGCGCGGATCAGCTTCCAGAAGAAGGTCCCGGTCACGGCCACGACGACGAGGCTGCGCACCACGCCGCCGACGCTCGAGGCGACCAGCAGCGAGAGCGCGCCGAACACGCAGGTGACGCCGAGCAGGACCTCGAAGCCGATCACGGCCCAGTACTTCGCCGCCCACATCCCCGCGGCCGCGAAGAGCAGGACGGCGCCGAGCAGCACGGTGCCTGCGAACGTCGAGCCCTCGACCCGGACGCCGGCGAGGTAGAGGACGATGTTCAGCACGCCGAGGACGGCGGCGAAGACGGCGGCCGCGGTCACCCACGGCGGGCGCTCGCCGGGGGCCAGCGGCTCCAGCGTGGCGCGGACGGCGGCGTTCTTGGCCTCGGCGCGCGC
>JAICJK010000343.1 GCA_025928415.1 Solirubrobacteraceae bacterium
GCACCGGCGGCACCTCGGCGGGCGGGGTCAGCCCGACGCCGTAGGACGCCGTCACCGTGGCCGCGCCGGGCTACGCCGCGGCGTCGCGGAGGCCGGGCGGCCACGGGCGCGAGACGTGGCGGCTGCCCGCCGCACAGAAGCGCCACGGCAGGTCGGCGGCCTTCGTGATGCCGACGCGCGGGCCGGTGAGAAGCGCCGGGGCGGCCCACGCGGGCGGGCGCGGCTCGATGCGCACCGGCCCGTCGACCAGCGAGGTGGCGTTGTGCTCCAGGCCGACCCCGAGCGCCTGGGTCAGCTTGCCCGGGCCGGAGCACAGCTCGGCATCGCGGGCCACCCGGCGGCGCGCGCGCATGACCTCGAGGCCGTCGAGCGGCGCGAGGGCGCGGATGAGCACCGCGGCGCCGACGCCCTCCGGCTCGCAGACCGCGTTGAGCAGGGCGTGGATCCCGTAGGAGCGGTAGACGTAGGCGACGCCCGCGGGCCCGAACAGCGGCCTGGTGCGGGCGGTCAGCCCGACGTAGGCGTGGCAGGCGGGCTCGGAGTGGTGGTAGGCCTCCGTCTCGACGATGACCCCGGCGGTGTCGCCGTGGCGCACGACGCAGCCGACCAGGGCCGGGGCGACCTCCAGGACCGGCCGGTCGTAGAAGGCGGCCGGGAGCGGGGCGGCGGCGGGCGCGGGCTCGACGGCGCGCGGGGGCGCCGGATCGGCGCGGCTCACAGCAGCGCGCGGGCGGCGGCGAGCTGCTCGCGGACGCGGGGCAGGGCGGTGCCGCCCTCCGAGGCCTTGGACTCCAGCCACGAGCGCTGCTCCAGGACCTCGGCCACCTCGCCGTCGAGGTGCTCGGAGTGGGCGCGGAGCTCCTCGGGCGAGAAGTCGCTGAGCCGGCGCCCCGCGTCCACGGCGTCGCGCACCAGGCCCGCGACGATGCCGTGGCACTCGCGGAACGGGACGCCGCGCCGGACGAGCAGGTCGGCGAGGTCGGTCGCCGCGATCAGCTCGTCGGACGCCGCGGCGGCCATCCGCTCGCGCGAGAACGTCGCGCCCTCGAGCATCCCGCGGGCGGCGGCGAGCGACAGCGCGAGCGTGTCGACCGCGTCGAACAGGTGCTCCTTGTCCTCCTGCAGGTCCTTGTTGTAGGTGAGCGGGAGGGCGTGCATGACCCCGTGCAGGGCGGCGAGGCGACCGACGATGCGGGGCGCCTTGGCGCGGAGGAGCTCGGCGGCGTCGGGGTTCTTCTTCTGGGGCATGATCGACGAGCCGCTGGTCCAGGCGTCGGAGAGCACGACGAAGCCGAACTCCTCGGTAGACCAGATCACGAGCTCGGAGCCCAGGCGCGACAGGTGCGTCGCGCAGGTGGCGCAGGCGTTGAGGAGGTCCAGGGCGAAGTCCCGGTTGGCGACGGCGTCGATCGAGTTCGGGGCCACCCCGTCGAAGCCGAGCTCGGCGGCGACCATCCGCCGGTCGGTCGCGAAGTTCACGCCCGCGAGCGCGCCCGCGCCGAGCGGCAGCAGCCCCGCCTGCTCGGCGGCGAAGCGCAGCCGGGCCCGGTCGCGCTCGAGCATCCAGACGTAGGCCAGCAGGTGGTGGGCGAGGTAGACGGGCTGGGCGCGCTGCAGGTGGGTGTAGCCGGGCAGCGCCCAGTCGCAGTGGCGCTCGGCGACGTCGACGAGCGTCGCCATCAGGCCGTGGACCGCGTCCAGCAGCGCGGCGGCCTCGGCGCGGCAGAAGAGCGCGAGGTCGGTGGCGACCTGGTCATTGCGCGACCGGGCGGTGTGCAGCTTGCCGCCGACGGGGCCGGCGAGCTCGGTCAGGCGGCGCTCGACCGCCATGTGGATGTCCTCGTCGCCGGCGTCGAAGCCGAACCGGTCCTCGCGCAGCTCCGCCTCCACGGCGTCGAGGCCCGCCAGCAGCGCGTCGCGGTCGGCGGCGGAGATGATCTCCTGCGCGGCGAGCATCCGCGCGTGGGCGCGCGACTGGGCGATGTCGTGCGGCCACAGGCGCCGGTCGACGGCCAGCGACGCGTTGAGGGCCTGGAAGGCCGCCGCCTGGGGCTCGGAGAAGCGCGACATGTCCGCCGGATCCTACGAAGGCCCGCCGGCGCGGTCGCCCGCCGGCGTCCCGCGGCATGGTCGCCGGGCGGGCTAGGAGTGCAGGGCGTGGATCTGCGCGACCTGCGCGGCCAGGCCGAAGCCGAGCAGGTAGAGGCTGATCCCCCAGCCGGCCCAGGCGCCGGTCCCCCGGCGGTGGAAGCGGTGCTCCCGGTCGCGCAGGTCGGCGAGCACGATCGGCGCGAAGCAGGCCAGCCCGAGCGCCATCAGGGCCCACGGCGCCCAGCTCGCGACCAGCAGCCCCAGGCTGTCGGGTGTGCCGGCCCGGGCGATGTCGGCTATCACGCCGTGCCAGAGCCACACGGGCAGCGCGACGGCCACGGCGAAGCCCACGGCCCCCACCCGCCGCGATCTCCGCCTCGCGCGCTCGTCGCGCCCCAGTGGCCTGCCGGCCATGGCGAGATCATCTCCGGTCCAGCACCCGGGCAAGCGCGAGGCCGACCTGCTCGACCTGGTCGGCGCGCATCGCCGGGAAGAAGGGCAGCGCCACCGACCGCGCGGCGACGTCCTCGCAGACCGGGAACTCCCCGGGCCGGTGGCCGTAGGCCTCGCGGTAGTACGACATGAGGTGGATCGCCGGGAGGTAGGGCTTGGACTGGACGCCGAGCTGCCGCAGCGCGCGGATGACGTCGTCGCGGTCGCGGTCGCGGGGGAGCTGGACGACGAACACGAACCAGCCGCGCCGATTGCCGCCCGCGTCCTCGCACGGGAGCGCGAGGCCGTGCTCGGCGACCAGCGGCGCGAGCGCGTCGCGATACCAGCCCGCCACCCGGGCGCGAGCGCCGAGCATCCCCTCCAGCCGGTCGAGCTGCGCCAGCCCGATCGCCGCCTGGAGGTCGGTCAGGCGGTAGTTGAAGCCGAGGCGGTCGTGGTCGAGCCAGCCCATGTCGGGAGCGCGGCCCTGGTTGCGCTCGGCGTCGATGCCGGCCTTGGCCGCCGTGTCGGGCAGGGCGATCATCCCGCCCTCGCCCGTCGTGAGCTGCTTGTTGGCGTAGAAGCCGAAGACGGCGGCGTGCCCGCGCGCGCCCACGCGCGTGCCGTCGGCGTGCACGGCGCCCAGGGCCTCGCAGGCGTCCTCGACGATCGGCAGCCCGAGGCGCTCCAGCGCCGGGACGTCGGCGGGGTAGCCGAAGATGTGGACGGGCAGCAGCGCGGTCGTCCGCTCGCTCACCGCCGCGGCCGCGGCCGCCGGATCGAGGTTCAGGGTGACGGGGTCGATGTCGGCGAAGACGGGCCGGGCACGCTCGTAGGCGATGACGTTCGCGCTGGCCACGAACGAGAACGGCGACGTGACGACCTCGTCGCCGTCGCGCACGCCCGCGGAGCGCAGCGCCAGGTGCAGCCCCGCGGTCCCCGACGACACCGCCGAGGCGCAGGGCGCGCCGAGGAAGGCCGCGAAGGCCTCCTCGAAGGCGGGGACGCGCGGCCCGAGCGAGAGCTGCCCCGACCGCAGGACGTCCAGGACGAGCTCCTCCTCCTCCGGCCCGAGGACGGGCTGGGCGAGCGGGATCTCCTCCAGCGCACTCACGCCTCATCTCCACGGCGACGTTCGCGAAACGCGATGTGGAGCGCGACGTTCGCGGAGCGCGACGTTCGCGGAGCGCGACGTTCGCGGCACGAACTCGCAATGCCGGCGCCAGCCGGCACCGACTCGCAATGCCGGCGCCAGCCGGCACCGACTCGCAATGCCGGCGCCAGCCGGCAC
>JAICJK010000083.1 GCA_025928415.1 Solirubrobacteraceae bacterium
GCGTGCACGTCCTCGAGCGCAGCCAGCGCCTCGGCCTCCCGGCCGGCCAGGCGTTCGCGTTCTTCGCCGACGCCCGCAACCTGGAGGCGATCACGCCGCCCTGGCTCGGCTTCCGCGTGGTGACGCCCGGCGCGATCGAGATGCGGGCCGGCACGCTGATCGACTACCGGCTCCGGCTCCACGGCGTGCCGGTGCGGTGGCGCACGCGCATCGCCGTCTGGGAGCCGCCGCGCCGCTTCGTGGACGTCCAGCTCCGTGGGCCCTACGCGTCGTGGGAGCACACCCACGAGTTCGCACCGGACGGCGAGGGAGCGGTCGTCATCTGCGACCGCGTCCGCTACGCGCTTCCGCTCGGGGTCGCCGGTGCGCTCGCCCACCGGCTGTTCGTCCGGCGCGACGTCGAGCGGATCTTCGACCACCGGCGCGCTGCGGTCCAGGCACGCCTCGGGAGCGCCCCGGCCGCGCGATGACCGCCCTCGTCTGGTACCGGCGCGACCTGCGCGTCCACGACCATCCGGCGCTGTGTGCCGCCCTCGGCGCCCACGATCGCGTGGTTCCCGTGTTCTGCCTCGACGACCGTCTCCTGCACGGACGTCACGCCTCGGGGGCCCGCACGCAGTTCCTGCTGGAGAGCCTGCGCGATCTCGACGCGTCCCTGCGCCGGCGGGGGAGCGGGCTCGTCGTCCGCCATGGCCCGCCGGAGCGCGAGCTGCCCGCGCTGGCCCGCGAGGTCGGCGCCGGCGCGCTGCACTTCAGCAGCGACGTGACGCCGTTCGCGCGCATGCGCGGCGCGCGCACGCGCAGCGCCCTCGAGGCGGCGGGCGTCGAGCTCTGCGGCCATCCCGGCGTCAACGTGGTCGACGACGCCGGCGCGTTGCGCACGCGGGCGGGAAGGCCCTACACGGTGTTCTCGCCGTTTCACCGGTCCTGGCAGCAGGAGCCCCGCCGGGCCGTCCTGGGCGCCCCGCGCACGCTGCCGGCGCTGCCGGCGGGTCTGACCAAAGGCCGCGTCCCGGCGCTCGCGTCGCTCGGCCTGGAGCAGGAGGTCGAGGATCCGCCGGAGGGCGGGGAAGGGCCCGGGCGCCGCCGTCTGGAGGGCTTCCTCGCCACGGACCTCGCGGCCTACGGCAGCGGCCACGACGACCTCGGCGGCGATCGCACCTCCCGGCTGTCGCCCTACCTGCACCTCGGCTGCGTCTCCGCGCGCGCGGTGGAGGAGCGCCTGGCCGGCGGCGACGGGCCGGCGGCGTTTCGCCGGCAGCTCTGCTGGCGCGATTTCCACCACCACGTCCTGCTCCACTTCCCTCACAACGCGACCACCGAGTTCCAGGAGCGTTACCGCGGGACGATCCGCTGGAGCCGCGCGGAGCGGCGCTTCGCGGCGTGGTGCGAGGGTCGCACCGGCTATCCGCTCGTCGACGCCGGGATGCGCCAGCTGCGACGCGAGGGCTGGATGCACAACCGTGCCCGGCTCGTCGCCGGCTCGTTCCTGACCAAGGACCTCGGCATCGACTGGCGCTGGGGAGAGCGCTTCTTCATGCGCCTGCTGGTCGACGGCGACGAGGCCAACAACAACGGCAACTGGCAGTGGATCGCCTCGGTCGGCACCGACCCGCAGCCGGTCTACCGGCGGATCTACAACCCTGCCCGGCAGATGGCTAGCCACGACCCCAGCGGGACCTACGTGCGCCGCTACGTGCCCGAGCTGGCGCGGGTGCCGGACGAGTACCTCGCGGAACCGTGGACGATGCCGGATGGCGTGCAGCGGCTGGCCGCGTGCGTGATCGGGCGCGACTACCCCAGGCCGATCGTGGACCACGCGCAGGCGCGGAGAGAGGCGCTCGAGCGCTATCGCGTCTGAGCGCCCGTCGCCAGGTAGGCGACCATGCGGCTGGTCAGCGACTCGGCCCGGCGCAGGTCGTCCCCGGAGCGCGGCGGGACCTCGGCCAGCCGATCGGCGATCCGGTCGACCTCGCGCGGAGCGTCGCTTGCGGCCAACTCGCAGCAGATGCGGGCGCCGGTCCGCGCCGTGTCGCGATCCGCGGTCCAGATCACCTCGAACAGCCGCTCGGCGTCGGCGGCCTGCTCCTGGCCGGGGCGCTCCCAGCCGACCAGGCACGCCGACCCCTCGCCGCTGTCGCACACGATCGCCCACTCCCGGGCCAGCGGGTCGCGCTCGGCCACCGGAACCTCGATCGGGCCGCCGCGGGGGCGGCGCGGCCCGGCGAAGTCGGCGAACACGAACGCCGCCTGCGCGGCCCGGCTGAGCGCGCGCCAGCGCGGCTCGGCCGCGCGGTAGTGGCGCTCGCGCTGAAAGGCCCCGAACAGCAGCAGGTCCTCCGCGCCGCGGGCGCTCTCGTCCTCGATCGCGTGGCTGAGCGCGACGAGGGAGCGCTTGGGCACCACGTTGACCGGCAGCTCGGGGCGCAGGCGGCGCAGCCCGGCGAAGACCGACCTCGCACCGCCGGGCCTGCCGGCACGGGCGCGCTCGATGGCGGCCTTCACGGGCAGGCCGGTGTCGCGGAGGCGCAGGACCTGGCGCACGAGGTCGACGTCGCGCTCGCTGTAGCGGCGGTGACCGCTCGGCAGCCGCTCCGGCTCGGGGAACCCGTGGCGCTGCTCCCAGACGCGCAGTGTCGCCTCGCTGACGCCTGTGCGCTCGACGACCTCGCGCATCCGCAGCCCGCCGGAAGTGGGCGTCATGCGACGAGCTCCGCAGTCTCCCGCAGCTTCTCGAGCCCGAGGCGGACGCGGCTTTTCGCGGTGCCGACCGGAACGCCCACCGCCCGGGCGATCTCCGGCGCCGTCAGCTCGTGCCCGAAGGCGAGCAGGACCGCCTCGCGCTGGCGCGACGGCAGGCCGGCGAGGATCGAGACGACCTGGGCCGAGCGCTCGCGCTCGATCGCCGCGTCGGCCGCGCTGCGCTCGTGCGTCGCCTCCCGCCCGGCGACGTCCGCGAGCCGCTCGGCGGCAGCGGCGCGCGCCGCCTGACCGCGCCAGCGGTCGACCGCGCGGCTGCGGGCGAGCATCGTCACGTAGGAGCGCAGCGATCCGCGCCGCGCGTCGAAGGTCCGCGGCCGCCTCCAGAGCTGCGCGAACACCTCTTGGACCACGTCCTCGGCGGCGCGCGCGTCGTGCAGGACGCCCAGGGCGGCGGCGAGTGCGCGAGGCCGGTGCTCCCGGTAGGCGCGCTCGAAGGTGGCGGGATCGCGGAGGTCGGGGCCGATGGGCTCGGCGACATGTGAACGTGCCATATGGGAAAAGCATAACAACGTGTCGAGATATTGCGTGCCGCGGCGTGCCCCCTCGCGGTCTTCCCGACCGGCCGTCGCGGGCGCGGCCGTCGTCGACTACGACAGCCCCGGATGGCGCAGCCGGTCGGCCGCCTCGATCGCGTCGTCGCGGGTGTGCACGCCGAGCTTGCGCAGGATGCTCTTGACGTGGGAGTAGACCGTCTCCTCGGACAGGACGAGCTGGTCGGAGATCTCCCGGGTGGAGGCGCCGGTCGTCATCAGGTCGAGGATCTCCCACTCGCGGGTGGTGAGGCTGGAGCGCACCGGGCGCATGCCGGTGCCGTCGGCCGAGGTGGTGCGCAGCCGCTCGACGAGCCGGAGCGTGAGCGCGCGGGAGATCGCCGCCTCCCCGCGCGCGACGCCGCGCAGGGTGCGGGCGACCGCCTCGATCGGGACGTGCTTCGAGAGGAAGCCGCTGGCGCCGGCCCGCAGGGCAGCCAGCGCCAGCTCGGGCTCGTCGCTGACCGAGAAGACGACGAGGCGGACCTCGGGCGCGCGCTCGGTGATGCGGCGGACGGCCTCGATGCCGCCGACGCCGGGCAGCACGGCCTCGATGAGCACGACGTCCGGCCGGTAGTGCAGCGCCAGCTCGATGGCCTGGATGCCGCTCTCGGCCTCCGCGGCGACGACGAAGCCCGGGGTGAGCTCGAACACGTCGCGGACGACCCGGCGCGCCAGCGGGTCGCTGTCGGCGATGACGACGCGCAGCCGGTTGGGGCCGGCCACGGGCCGCGCGGGCCGCTCGGACTCCGCCGGGCGCGGCCGCGCGACGGGCGGGTCGCCCGGCGCCGTCGGTCGGGCGTCCTGAGGCGCGGCCGGCGCGGCGGCACCGCCGCTGCCCCCGCTGGTCCCGGACGCTGCCTGGCTGTGCATGTCCCCCGTCCTCTCGGTTCGGGCGCCGCGCGCCCCATGACGTCTGCGAGGCACCCGGCTCGCCGTCCTCGCGCGCCGTGGAGTCCGGGGCCAGCCTAGCGCGCCGCGGGCGCCGGGAACGCGGTCGCCGGGATCCCCGGCGGGTGGGGAGGAAGCTCACCGCTCGCGCCTCGCCTAGGCCGCCTGCAGGAGGTCGTGGACGTGGGCGTAGCGGGTGGCCTGCGTCCGGTTGGCGACCCCGAGCTTGCGGTAGGTGTTCGAGAGGTGGAACTTCACCGTCTGCTCGGTGACCCACAGCCGCTCGGCGATGCCGGAGTTCGTCAGCCCCTCGGCCGCCAGACGCAGGATCTCGAGCTCACGCGGGGTCAGCGGGCAGCCGCCGTCCGCGGCGCCGGCCGCGGCCGCATCGATGCCGCCCCGCTGCGCGACGTGCTCGTCGGCCAGCTCGCGCACGAGCGTCCCGAGCGCGACGGGATGGCAGTCCTTGCTGACCAGGGCGTCGGCGCCGGCCAGGAAGACCGCGCGCTGCCACGCGGGGGACATGTCCGTCGTCAGGACGAGCACCTTGGCGCCCGGGGCGGCCGCCGCGGCCTCGTGGATCCGGCAGGCGGCGAGGTCGGGCGCGTGCATGTCGTCGACGAGCACGACGTCGGGCGCCGCGCCGGCGATCCGCTCGCTCGCCTCCCGGCGACCGTCCACGAAGCCGATCACGCGAAAGCCGCTGGTCTGGCGCAGCGCCAGGCGGATCCCCTCGGCCACGAAGGGGTGCTCGGCGATGACCAGCAGGCGCCTCACGTTCCCCCGTCCCCGTCGTCCACTTGGCGTTCGCCGGCCTGGGCCGCGCGGCCCGCTCCCCCGGTCGGCTGATCACCTCCTCGGCGCGACTGTAGGCCACGGCCCCGCCGTGATCTGGTGACGTGGCGGGCTTCAAACGGGTGAGTTCGTCACCCCGCCGGTGACGTAGCTCACCGGCGCGGCGATGCGGGTGGCGAGCGCCTGCAGCGAGTACTCGGCCTCGGCCAGCTCACGCCCGCGTGCGGCGATGGCGGGCGCGCCGTCCGTCAGCACGCCGGCGACCTGTGCCGCGAACGCGTCCGCGTCCGCGCCGGCCAGGAAGTGCTCGCCGGCGCGGACCTCCAGGCCGCGGGCCGCGAGCGGCGTCGCCACGACGGGGACGCCGTACGCGAGCGCCTCCACGAACTTCAGGGGCGACCCTCCGCTCTGCAGGAGCGGGACGGCGACGCAGCCGGCGGTCGCGTAGAGCGCCGCCAGGTCCTCGACGAAGCCCTCGACGGCGATCCGCTCGTCCTGGCCGGGCCAGGGCTCGAGCCCGCGCCCGGCCAGCGTGAGCCGCACGTCCGGCAGCTCTCGCCACACCCGCGGGAGGACCTCGTCGACGAGGAACGCCAGCCCGTGGCGGTTGGGCGGGTAGTGGAAGTCGCCGACCATGAGCAGGCGGCGGGTGCCGGCGGCGCCGCGGTCGCCGGCACCGGCGCGGGACGCGTCGGCGGCCGGGCGGATCGCGTCGACGTCGACGACGTTGGGCACGTAGCGCAGCCGCGCCGCGGGCACCAGGTCGCGCGCCATCGCGACGTCCTCGCGGCTGACCATCCACGACTCCGCGGCCATGCGCAGGATCCGGCGCTCGGTGCGCAGGACGGCGAGGCGGTCGAGGCGGCTCTCGCCGTGGCCGGGGTAGCGGTAGGACGACTCGATGTTGTGGGCGTTGTAGATCAGCGGGCGCCGCCGCGCCCAGCTCAGCATCGCCACCGCGCAGGCGGTGTCGCCGACGATGACGCGGCCGCGGCGCTCGGCGGCCGCGAGGCGCTCGGCGACCTGGGCGATCTCCGGGCTCACGCCGCGCGCCCACTGCTGCGGGACGCCGCGCAGGCACAGGCTCGCGTACGTCGTCAGCCGGTGCGCGCCGCGGGACGGGCGGATCGGGTGGAAGCGCAGGTCCTCGATCGCCTGGTACTCGGGCGACGGCGCGTCCGCGCCGTGGGGGACGTAGGCCAGGTCCACGGGGCCGAGCGAGGCCAGCGCCCGGATGCACATGTAGGTCCGCAGCGCGCGCCCGGTGCCGAGCGTCGGCGCGAAGGCGGAGATGTAGAGATCGCTCACGCCTGCGCGGCGCCCGCGGCGGCGCGGCCCGGCTGCGTCCGGGCGAGCTCGGCCTCGAGCGACCGGTCGACGATCTCGTGCACCTGCCGCTGGAGCCACACGGGCCGCAGCGTATGGGTGTCGGCGGACACCGGGAGGTGCTCGAGGCGCAGGTTCGGCCAGCGGTTCAGGCGCTCCAGCCGGCCCTCGCGCTCGAAGTCGGCGTGGAGCGGCTCGTCGCCGGCGAAGAGCAGCAGGGCGGCGGTGCCCCGGTCGCGCAGCGCGTCGAACGCCAGGTCGAGCTCGTCGCCCCCGGCCGCGCGCAGGCGGCGGCGGGCGGCCAGGCGGCCCGCGAGCCGGAGCGGGGCGAGCGCGGCCCGGCGCAGCAGCGCGCCGGCGATCACGAACGGCTTGACGAAGTCGACCTCGCCGCGCACGATGCGCCGCCAGGTGCCGGCCTTCAGGATGGCGCCGCGGTACATCGCGCCCTCGCGGCGGGCGTAGACCCACGGATCCCAGATCAGCGCGCGGGGGTTCAGGAGCTGGACGGCGGCGACGCGCGGGTCCTGCACCGCGGTGTGCAGCGACCAGTAGGCCCCTGAGCACAGGCCGACGAGCACGAACCGGCCCGGCAGGCCGCGCGCCTCGAGCTCGTCGAGCAGCGAGCGGACCTGACCGACGTACTCGGGGACGTAGAAGGCGGCGACGTCGGCGAAGGCGTCCGTGTCGCCGTCGGCGTCGCCGATGCCGGCGAGGTCGACCCGCAGCGTCGGGACGCCGCGCGCCGCCCAGCGCCGGGCGATCTCCACCCACATGCGGTTCGGGCCGGTGCGGCGCTGCGGCCCCGCGTTCAGGAGCACCGCGGTCAGGCCGGCCCGCTCACACGTGGGCTCGGCGAGCACGCCGAACAGCGCCGGGTCGAGCCGGTCCAGGGCCAGCGGCGTCTCCCGGATGCGGTCGGCGCCGCACTCGAGCTCGACCGACGCGCGCTGCGCGACCGGCTCCGCGGGGAGCGCGGCGGCCGGCGCGGGATCTCGGGCGGCGGGAAGGCCGGCGTCCAGCCACGCCGACACGGCGGCGAAGACGGCGCGCGGCGGGCGCGCCTCCTGCGGCTCGACAAGCATCGCGGCGTACCCCGGGCCGGGGGCCACGGTGACCGGGGTGCCGGCGGCCTCCAGCGCGGTGCGCAGGCGCCGGTCCGGTGCGATCCCGTCGCGCTCGAGCAGCAGCGCGCGGCAGGCGGCGGGCAGCGGGCCGGCGTCCGCCAGGTCCAGCGCCTCGAGCGCGGCGACCGTCGCCGGGCTCATCACGTAGCCGCCGGCGGCCAGCGAGCCGGCCCCGAGCGGTGGCTCGTCCGGCACGCCCGCGTCCAGCAGCGGCCCGTCCTCCATGCGCCCGAAGGCGCGCAGCTCGCGCAGCAGCGTGCGGCCGCGGGCCGGCGTCGCC
Organism: Solirubrobacteraceae bacterium; assembly: GCA_025928415.1. Classification (GTDB taxonomy): domain Bacteria; phylum Actinomycetota; class Thermoleophilia; order Solirubrobacterales; family Solirubrobacteraceae; genus Paraconexibacter. The sequence continues at coordinate 7,713 of JAICJK010000083.1, forward strand.
CACAGCACGAGCTCGTCGATCGGGGCGCCCGCGGCGAGCGCCGCGACGGCCAGCATGCCGCCCAGCCCGATGCCGAGCGCGACGATGCGCGGGCTGCCGTCGGTGGCGCGCAGCCAGCGGGCCGCATCGGCGACCGCGCGCGGCCAGGCATCGAGGCGGCCGGCGCCACCGGGGCCGGTGGCGCCGCCCGGGCTGTCGCCGGTCCCGGGCAGCTCGAGGCGCAGCGTGGGGCGGCCCTCGGCGGCCAGGTGCTCGGCCCAGTCGCGCCGGCTGCGGTAGGAGCACATGTCCTCCCAGCCGAAGGGCGGGCAGAAGAGCACGGCCAAGCGCGGGACGGCAGGGCCGGCGGCCGGGTGGAACAGGCCGAAGGCGGGCTCGGGGCCCGCGCCGAGGTACACCGGCCGCGCGGGGGGCGGGGCGCTCATAGGGCAAGCTCCCCGCGATGTTCGCGCAGCGCGATGTTCGCGAAGCGAACTCGCACTGCCGGCGCCAGCCGGCACGAGCTCGCAATGCTTCGGCGCAGCCGAAGCACGCTCACGCCGGCACCCCCTCGGCGACGCCGGCGGCGACGCGCACGCGGCCGTCCAGGTTCAGCGCGGTGACCGCGGCGCGCGGCCACGGCGTGCCGGGCACGCGGGCGCGCA
>JAICJK010000426.1 GCA_025928415.1 Solirubrobacteraceae bacterium
CCCTCCCGCATCCGCTCGACCGGCAGGCGGAAGGTCTCGGGGGGCAGTCGCGGTGGCGCCATCGGGCAGCATCAAACCGCATGCCGGTCGGGTGCGCGTGCTCCGGGCGCGGCGCGGGAGGCCTGGGCGGCGCCGCGCGTGGCCGGCCGGCGCGCCGGACGGCGGGCTACAACTCGCGCGCGTGCGGCCGACCACCCGGCCATGCGCCGATATCTGGTCCCGGCCGCCGTGGGCGCCGCGCTGGCGGTCGCATCGGGGTGGGCGGAGCTCGTCGGCTTCGCGTGGTCGGACTACGAGACCGCGAACCTCGTGCCGGTGCGCCACCTCGTGCACGGCGACCTCGGCGCCTTCCTGCGGACGGCCCCGATCGAGGGCCCGTCACTGCTGCTGCGCGCGCCGTTCGCGCTGGCCTCGTGGCTGTGGGGCGGCGGGGACGTCGCGGCCTACCGGATGATGGCCGTGCCGGGCCTGCTGGCCGGCGTGGTCTTCGGCCTCGTGCTCTTCGCGCTGCGCGGCCGCGCGCTGCCGGGCGCGCGCTGGGGCCTGGTGTTCGTCTGCCTGGCGGCGGGCAACCCGATCATGCTGCGCGCGCTGGACATCGGCCACCCCGAGGAGCTGCTGGGCGCCGCGCTGTGCGTCGGCGCCGTGCTGGCCGCGATGTGGCAGCGGCCCGGGGCCGCGGCCGTCCTGCTCGGGCTGGCGCTGGCCAACAAGGCTTGGGCGGTGGTCGCCATCGGGCCGGTGCTGCTGGCGCTCGAGTCGCGGCGGGTGCTCGTGCTCGCCTCGGCGGGCGCGCTCGCCGCGGCGTTCGTGGCGCCGTTCCTGCTGACCGGCGGGCGCGACGCCGTGCTGTCGGCGAGCAGCACCGACACCGTCTTCCAGCCCTGGCAGCTCTGGTGGTCGCTCGGCGAGCACGGCCACCAGGTCCGCGGCATGTTCGGCGCGCTGAAGGTCGACTACCGCGCCGCGCCGGCCTGGATCGCCCCGCTGACCCACCCGCTGATCGCCGCGCTCGGCGTCCCCGCGTCGCTGGCCTGGTGGCGCCGCCGCGGAGCGGGCGGCGGGAATCCCGACGTCCTGCTCCTGCTCGCGCTGCTGCTGCTCGCGCGCTGCGTGCTGGACACGGCGAACAACGTCTACTACCACCTGCCGTTCCTCATGGCCCTGCTGGCCTGGGAGGCGCTGACGCACAGGCGCCCGCCGATCCTGTCGCTGGCGGCCGTGTGCGCGATCTGGGTGACGTTCCAGACACTGCCGCTGGACATCTCCCCCGACGCGCAGAGCGCCGTCTACCTGGCCTGGGTGCTTCCGGCGCTGGCCGTCCTGACGTGCGCGAGCTTCCGGCTCACGCTGCCCTTCGGGCGCGATCCGGCCCGTCGTGCGGTGCTCGCCGCCGCGCGGCGCTGACGACGTAGGGTGCAGCCGTGGGCGAGCTGCGCGTCGGGTGCTCGGGGTGGATGTACGACGACTGGCGCGGCGTGCTCTACCCGGCGGGCGTGCCGAAGCGGCGCTGGCTGGCGGCCTACGCCGAGGCGTTCGACACGGTCGAGGTCAACTCGACCTTCTACCGCCTCGCCTCCCCGGAGGCGGTGGCGGGCTGGGTGCGCGACACGCCGCCGGACTTCACCTTCACGCTGAAGGCCAGCCGCTACCTGACCCACATGAAGCGGCTGCGGGACCTCGGCCAGGGGATCGAGCGCTTCTACGCCGCGGTCGCGCCGCTGGCCGCCAGCCCGAAGCTCGGGCCGGTCCTGTGGCAGCTCCCCGAGCGCTTCGCGCGCGACGACGACCGGCTGGCCGGCGCCCTGGACCGGCTGCCACCGGGACGCCACGCCTTCGAGCTGCGCCACCCGTCCTGGTTCGCGCCGGCGGTGCTGGAGCTGCTGCGCGCCCACGGCGCGGCGCTGGCGATCGGCGTGCACCCCGAGCGCCCGTGGCAGCCGCTGGCGCTGACCGCGGACTTCACGATCGTGCGCTTCCACTACGGCGCCCGCGGGCGGCGCGGGAACTACTCGGCCGCCGAGATCGCCGAGTGGGCCGCGCGGCTGGCGCAGCTCGCCCGCGCGGCGGACGTCTTCGCCTACTTCAACAACGACTGGGAGGGCTTCGCCGTGCGCAACGCGCGGGCGATGCTCGCGGCGACCGCGTCGCGCTCGGCGGCGTCGGCGTAGGTCGTCCGCGGCCAGAAGAAGCCGCGCAGGCCGTCCTTGCGCCGGCGCGGCACGATGTGGGCGTGCAGGTGCGGCACCGACTGGGAGACGACGTTGTTGATCGCGACGAACGTGCCGTGGGCGTCCATCGCCGCCGTGACCGCCCGGCACAGCGCCTGCGCCCGCTCGAAGAACGGCCCGACGGCCGCCGCGGGCAGGTCGGGCAGCGTCTCGACGTGCTCGCGCGGCACGAGCAGCACGTGGCCGTGGAACAGGGGCCGTGCGTCCAGGAACGCGACGGTCTCGTCGTCGGCGTGGACGACGGAGGCCGGGCTCTCGCCGGCGACGATGGCGCAGAAGGCGCAGGGCATGGCGCACAGGATGGCGCGGCGCCCCTACCGTGGACGGCATGACCGTTCGCACCGCCCCCGTCGCCGCCGGCTCGCTCGTGACCGGGTACCTCGTCGCACGGGAGTCCGGCGTGCGGCCGCTCGGCGGCGCCGTCCTGGCCGCCGGCGGCGGCTGGCTGACGCGCGCGTGGACGCGCTCCGCCGGGCCCGGCACGGCGGTCGCCCTCCTGGCGGTCTACCTCGGGGCGTTCGGCGGCTCGCATCCGCTGGCCAAGCGCGTGGGCGCGTGGCCGTCCGTGCTCGCGGCCGCGGGGCTGAGCGGCGCCGCGTCGTGGGCGCTGGCCGACCGCCGGGCCTGACGGTCGCGGGTTCCCTCTTCGGCGGCTCTTCGCCGGCGCTCATCCGGCACTTGGGCGGCCGCGGTTTCATGAGCGGCATGCTGCGGCGGCACCCTGCAGCGCGTCGTGGCGCGCGCGTCCTGGTCGGGACGGCGGGCGTCCTGACGGTCTCCGCCGCGGTGGCGGGCGCGATGCCGGGGGCGGCCGGCGCGGCCGAGCGCCCGGAGCTGCTGCGCAACCTCGCGCCCGCGGCCCTGAGCCCGCGCGTCGCAGACCGCGTCCTGACGAGCACCCCGCGCGCGCTGCGCGCCACG
>JAICJK010000125.1 GCA_025928415.1 Solirubrobacteraceae bacterium
GCGCCGGCGCCGCCCGCCGCGGACGGCGCCGGGATCGACCGCGCCGAGCTCGAGCGCACGATGCAGGCCGTGCAGGCCGCGACGTCGCTGCTGAAGGCCCACCGCACCCACGGCCACCTGGCCGCCAAGCTCGACCCGCTGGGCCACGAGCCCGAGGGCGACCCCGCGCTCGACCCCGAGCCGCTCGGCCTGACGCCCGAGATCATGGCCAAGATCCCGGCCAAGATCCTGCGGATGGGCGTCCCGGGCGCCACGCTGGCCGACGCGCTGCCGCATCTGCGCGAGACCTACTGCGGCACGATCGCCTACGAGATCGAGCACATCGCCAGCCACCGCCAGCGGACCTGGCTGCGCCAGAAGATCGAGACCGGCGCCTACCGCACCCCGCTGACCAGCGACGAGCAGCGCGCGCTGCTCAAGCGCCTGGTGGAGGTGGATGCCTTCGAGCGCTTCATGCACAAGGCCTACCTCGGCCAGAAGCAGTTCTCCGTCGAGGGCGTGGACATGACCGTGCCGATGCTCGACGAGCTCATCCAGCTCTCCGCGGCGCACGGGGCCCGCGAGGTCGTCGTCGGCATGGCGCACCGCGGCCGGCTCAACGTCCTGGCCCACAACCTCGGCCGCCCCTACGAGACGATCTTCGCCGAGTTCGAGGGCGTCTCGACGCTCGAAGCGATCACCACGATCCCGCAGGGCGGCACCGGCGACGTGAAGTACCACCACGGCGCGCAGGGCTCCTACCAGCTCCCCGGCGGGGACTCGATCCTCGTCAACCTCGAGTCCAACCCGTCGCACCTGGAGTACGTGCACCCGGTCGTCGTCGGCGCCTCGCGCGCGGCGCAGACCACGCGCCAGGGCCCGCACGCCCATCGCGACACCGCGGCCGCGGTGCCCGTCGTCCTGCACGGCGACGCGGCCTTCCCCGCCCAGGGCGTCGTCGCCGAGTCGCTGAACCTCCAGGCGCTGGACGGCTACCAGGTCGGCGGCACCGTCCACCTCGTCCAGAACAACCAGGTCGGCTTCACCACCGACCCGGAGGACTCGCGATCCACCCGCTGGGCGTCGGACCTCGCCAAGGGCTTCGACGTCCCGATCATCCACGTCAACGCCGACGACGTCGCGGCCTGCGTGGCCGCCGTCCGGCTGGCCTTCGCCTTCCGCCGGGAGTTCGGCCACGACGTCCTGATCGACCTCATCGGCTACCGCCGCTTCGGCCACAACGAGGCCGACGAGCCGGCCTACACGCAGCCGGAGATGTACGCGACGATCAAGAGGAAGAAGCGCGTCAGCGAGCTGTGGGCCGAGCACCTGGTCGCCGAGGGCGCCGCGACCCAGGAGGAGGTCGAGCAGCAGCGCCAGGGCATCTGGGACCACCTCACCCAGCTGCACCAGAACCTCAAGGCGCAGATCAAGGCCGCCGAGGAGACCGGCTCGGTCACCCAGCAGACCGGCGAGTACCAGCTCGACCGCTCGCCCTCCCCCGAGGTCAAGACCGCGGTGTCCGCCGACCGGCTGCACACGCTCAACGAGGAGCTGCTGCAGGTCCCCGAGGGCTTCACGGTCCATCCCAAGCTCGTCAAGCAGCTCGAGCGCCGGCGCAAGGCGCTCGGCCCGGACGGCGGGATCGACTGGGCCCACGCCGAGGCGCTGGCCTTCGCCTCGCTGCTGACCGAGGGGACGCCCGTCCGCCTCACCGGCCAGGACACCGAGCGCGGGACCTTCTCCCAGCGCCACATGGTCCTCCACGACGCGAAGACCGGCCAGACGGTCTGCCCGATCCAGACCCTGCCCGGCGGGCTGGCGCCGCTCGAGCTGCACAACTCGCCGCTGAGCGAGATCGCCTGCCTGGGCTTCGAGTACGGCTACTCCGCCGAGGCCCCGGAGACGCTCGTGCTCTGGGAGGCGCAGTTCGGCGACTTCGCCAACTCGGCCGAGGTGATCATCGACCAGTTCATCATCTCCGGGCTGGCCAAGTGGGGGCAGTCGACGAGGCTGACGCTGCTGCTGCCGCACGGCTACGAGGGCTCGGGCCCCGAGCACTCCTCGGGCCGCATGGAGCGCTGGCTGCAGCTCGCCGCCGAGGGCAACATCCGCGTCGCCAACGTGACGACGCCGGCCCAGTACTTCCACCTGCTGCGCCGCCAGGCCCGCGTCGCCAAGCAGCGCCCGCTGTTCCTGATGACGCCGAAGTCCCTGCTGCGCCTGCCGCAGGCGACCAACCGCGTCGAGCACCTCTCCGAGACCCAGTTCTTCCCCGTCCTGGGCGAGCCGCGGGTGCCCGCGGAGAAGGTCACCCGGCTCGTGCTGTGCACCGGCAAGATCTACTACGACCTCGTCGGGCACCCGAGCCGCGAGGGCAACGACGGGGTGGCGATCGGCCGCGTCGAGCTGCTCTACCCGTTCCCGGAGGGCCAGCTCCAGGAGCTCGTCGCGACCTACCCGAACCTCACCGAGGTCGTGTGGGTCCAGGAGGAGCCGCGCAACATGGGCGCCCGCGCGCACATGTCGCCGCGGCTGATGCAGATCCTCCCCGACCACCTGGCCTTCGGCTACATCGGCCGGCCCGAGCGCGCCTCCCCGGGCGAGGGCTACCCCGCCGCGCACAACATCGAGCAGAACCGCATCATCCGGACGGCGCTCGACCTGTCCGTGCCGGTCTCGCTGTACCCGGTCAAGACCCCGGGCGAGCGCTGACGCCGGACCGTCCCGAGCTGCCGGTCCTCACTCCCGTCTCGCGCGCGGAGTGGGCGGCCTGGCTGGCGGCCGCGGGCGCGGAGTCGCCGGGCGTGTGGCTGGCCTGCGTCAAGAAGGACGCGGGCGTGCCCGGCGTGACCTACGCCGAGGCGCTCGACGTCGCGCTGTGCCACGGATGGATCGACGGCCAGAAGCGCAAGGGCGACGAGCGCCACTTCCTGCAGCGCTTCACGCGCCGCGGCCCGCGCAGCCGGTGGTCGAAGATCAACCGCACGCGCGCCGAGGCGCTGATCGCGGAGGGCGCGATGCTGCCCGGCGGCCTGGCGGAGGTCGAGCGGGCACGGGCCGACGGCCGCTGGGAGGCCGCCTACGACTCCCACCGGACGGCCACGGTGCCGCCCGACCTGGAGGCCGCGCTGGCCGCCGAGCCCGCGGCGGCGGCCTTCTTCGCGCAGCTCGACAGCGCCAACCGCTACGCCGTGCTCTACCGCGTGCAGGAGGCCAAGCGGCCCGAGACGCGGGCCCGCCGCATCGCCAAGTACGTCGTGATGCTCGCCGCGGGCGAGAAGCTCCACCCCTAGCCGGCGAGCCCCAGCGCCTGCGGGGCCTCGGCCACCGAGGCGACGACCGCCGCGCGGGCGGGCAGGTCGGCGGGCGGCGGGTCGACGGCCACCAGGACCGCCGCCGCCCAGCCGGCGCCGAGCGCGCCGGCGATGTCGTTGACCGGGTTGTCGCCGATCATCGCGGCCTCGTGCGGCGCGACGCCGAGCCGCCCGGCCACCGCCGCGAACGCCTCGGCCTCCGGCTTGACCGCGCCGACGTCCTGCGACGTGGCGAACACGTCGACGGCGCCGGCGAGCCCGATCCGCCGCAGCTTGCCGCGCTGCAGGTCGGTCATGCCGTTGGTCAGGACGCCCACGCGCAGCCCCGCCGCGCGGACGGCGGCGACCGCGCCCGCGGCGCCCCGTGCGCGGCGGACCTCGGTCGTCGTGCGCCGCTTGAGCTCGACGTAGCGCGCGACGAGCGCGTCGTCGGGCACGCACCAGGGCTCCAGCGCGTCGGTGAGGCGGGCGCGGTGGTAGCCCGGCTCGTCGAGCTCGCCCCGCATCCAGCGCGCGTAGAAGCCGTCGAGGTTGGCCAGGTGGCGCCGGCCGAACGCCTGCGCCTCGTGCTCCGGGACCTGGCCGCCGACGAGGCGGACGATCTCCTCCTCGACCTCGAGCTGCAGGCTGCGGTGGTCGGTGAGGGTGTCGTCGAGGTCGAAGACGACGGCGCGCAGCGGGCTCATAGGTCAACCTCCCCGCGACGTTCGCGCAGCGCGATGTTCGCGAAGCGAACTCGCACTGCCGGCGCCAGCCGGCACGAACTCGCAATGCTTCGGCGCAGCCGAAGCACGCTCATCCGCGCGCCAGCGCCGCCCGGACGGCGGCCGCGCCCGGGGCGACGTCCGGCTCGAGGCGCTCGAGCAGCTCGCCCCACCCGGGCTGCAGCTCGATCGCGCGCTCGACGCGCTGCAGCGCCATCGGCAGGTCGCCGGCCTGCGCGGCGGCCAGCCCGGCCCAGAACCGCAGCTCGTGGTTGCCGGGCGCCAGCGCGCTGGCGCGCTCGTAGCGGTCGCCGGCCTCGGCGTGGCGCCCTTCGCCGGTCAGCTCGTCGCCCTCGGTGGCCAGGTCGTAGGCGTCGCGCAGGTCGGCCAGGCGCTCGAGCTGCTCGACGGGCTCCGGGTCGTCGTCGACCCGCAGGTCGACCGTCGTGCGCCACGGCTCGCCCGCCGCCGGCACGACGAGCAGCGCCGCCGACTGGCGCCCGCGCGCATCGCCGCCCTGTGCCTCGGCCGCGTGGAGCGCGGCCAGCAGCCGGCGGGCCAGCGGGCCGGCCGCGCGGGCGAAGGCCTGGGCCATCGCCGGCCAGACCGCCGCCGCGGACATCATGTTGGCCTGGGCGCTGAAGCCGTCCCCCGACTCGTGGCCCGCGAAGGCGATGCAGCGCTCGCCGGTGTGCACGGCGACGCGGCCCTGCGCGTCGACCACGGCGACCTGCCGGAAGGCCGCGAGCTCGTCGCCGGCCAGCAGCGCGTCGAGCGCTGCCCGCGGGGCCTCGCCGGCCGCGAGGCGGTCGAGCAGGCGCGGCCCGTAGGACGGCTCGGCGATCGACTGCGTGGCCACGGCGCCGACGCCCGGGCGCGCCCACGGCACGATCGGCCCGACCCCGAACCAGTGCGACTGGACGGCCACGCCGAGCTCGCCGGTCTCCGGGTCGTGGGCGACGATCGAGTAGGTGCCGCGGCGGACCATGCCGCCCCAATCTATTCGACCGCCGGCCGCCGGCCGTCAGCCGTCGTCCTGGCGAAACGCCCAGCGGACCTCGTCGATCGACAGGCCGGCCGCCAGGCAGGCCAGGAGCTTCATGCGCGCGGCCTGGGGCGAGAGGAAGCCCGCCGGGATGATCCGCGTCCCGCGCAGGTCCTGCTCGGAGCCCGCGTAGCCGTAGGTCCCGGTCAGGACGACCCCGCGCTCGGGCCGGCAGTAGGCGATGACGGGCATCTGCTCGGCCGCCCGCGCCCAGACCTCGAGCAGCGGCGGCGCGAGATGGCCGGCCCCCAGCGTCCCGATGACCATGCCGTCCGGCTCGGTGCCCAGCGCCGCGCGGGCGAGCATCCCGTCGTCCCCGGAGACGGTCGGGACGATCAGCACGCGCTTGTCGAGGTCCGGCGGGTCGAGCGGCGCGTTGCGCGGCAGCCGCGACCAGAAGGTGGCGTGGCCCTCGGTCACGCGGCCGAGCGGGCCCGTCTGCGGCGAGGAGAACGCGGTCAGCGACGTGGTGTCGGTCTTGCGCGCGCAGCGGGCGTGGTGGATCTCGCCGCCGAAGACGACCAGGACACCCATGCCCGCGGCCGCGGCGCTGGCCGCGACCGACACGGCGTCGAGCAGGTTGGCGGGCCCGTCGGCGCCCGGCGCGGAGGCCACGCGGATCGCGCCGGTGAAGACGATCGGCGCGTCGGCGTCGTGGATGACGTCGCACAGCATGGCGGTCTCCTCGAGCGTGTCGGTCCCGTGGGTGACCACCACCCCGATCCCCTGCCGCGCGGCGTCGCGCGCGGCGCGGCAGATCAGGAGCTGGTCGCTCAGCGTCAGGTGCGCCGAGGGCACGTTGACGACCGTCTCGGCCTCCAGGCCGGCGAGGCTGCTCAGGGCCTCGATGCCGTCGACCAGCGTCTGGGCGTCGAGCTGCGGCGTCGCGCCCGCGCCGCCGACCATCGCGATCGTCCCGCCCGCGGCGAGGATGCGCACGCGGCGCTGGGGCTCCAGATCGTCGGGGCGGCGCAAGGTCAGCGACCATACCGGCCATGCACCGCTCCACCGCCGTCGAAGCCGTCCTGTCGGCGGTCCGCGCGATCCCCGAGGGCTGGGTGCGCACCTACGGCGACCTGTCCCCCGGCGCGCCGCGCTTCACGGGGCAGGTCCTGCGCGCCTACGGGGACGAGGTCCCGTGGCACCGGGTGGTCCGCGCCGACGGCTCGCTCGCCAAGGGCGAGCGCCAGCGCGCGCTGCTCGACGCGGAGGGCGTGCCGCTCCACGGCGCGCGCGTCGACCTGCGCGTGGCACGATTGCCCGACCTTGTGGACCCAGCGTGACCTCGAGCTGCGCCCGCGCCCCCGCGGCTTCCACCTCGTCACCGAGGAGGTCCTCGGCGCGCTGCCCGAGGTGGGCGACCTGCGGGTCGGCCTGCTGCACCTGTTCATCCGGCACACGTCGGCCGGCCTGACGCTCAACGAGAACGCCTCGCCCGACGTCCGGCGCGACTTCGAGGCCTGGGCGAACGCGGCGGTGCCCGAGGACTTCGCCTGGTCGCACACGCTCGAGGGCGCCGACGACATGCCGGCCCACGTCAAGGCGTCGCTGATGGGCCCGTCGCTGAGCCTGCCGATCCGCGACGGGCGGCCGGCGCTCGGGACCTGGCAGGGCATCTACCTCTGCGAGGCGCGCGACCGGGGCGGGCCGCGCAGCCTGGTCGCGACGCTCTGGGGGGAGTGAGCCCAGCGCCCGCGTGACGCTCAGCGCCCGCGCGTGACGCTCAGCGCCCGCGCGTGAGGCTCAGCGCCCGCGCCACACCGCCTCGCGCTTCTCCTTGAACGCCGACGCGCCCTCCTTCGCGTCCTCGGAGGCGAAGACCGGCCCGGAGAGCTCGCCCTGCCTGGCCCACATCTCCTCGCTCGACCAGTCGTGCTGCTGCTCGATGACGGCCTTGGACGCGGCCACGGCCAGCGGGCCGTTGCGGGCGATCGCGGCCGCGAGCTCGAGGGCCACGTCGACGGCCGCGCCCGGCTCGGCGAGGCGGTTGACCACGCCGAGCTCGTGGAAGCGCTCGGCCGGCATCGGGTCC
>JAICJK010000489.1 GCA_025928415.1 Solirubrobacteraceae bacterium
ACCGCGGGCGGCGACGGGCTCGCGGCGCCCGCGACCGCGGCCGTCCCGACAGCCCCGACCGCGCCCGGCGCCACCGGGGGCGGCTCCTCGAGCCCGCGGCTGCGCCACCACGCCCACGGCCCCACCAGCCCGCCGCGCAGGTAGTCCCAGGCGATGCGCTGCTCGACCGCGTCGACGTCGCCGCGCCAGCGGCCCTTGACGGCCTCGCGGTACTGCTCCCACAGCCACGTCCACGCCGTGATCGCGCCCGGCTCGCGCTCGCGCACGAGCAGCTTGGTGAGCGCCGCCGCCAGCCCGACGCCGTAGCCCCACATCCCGTGGTGCAGCGACCGCGGGTCGCGCCGGTGGCGGTGCACGATGTAGGTCGACGGGTCGTAGACGATGCGCAGGCCCGCCGCCAGCACGCGGTAGAGCGCGATCATGTCGCCGCCGGACTGCGTGGGCGTGCCGGCGTCGAGCTCGGCCGGGAACACGTCGCCGAGGCCGAGCAGCAGCTCGCGGCGGAAGCACATGTTGGCGCCCGCCCCCATCGCGGTCGAGCGCAGCGGCGACAGCGAGCGCCAGTCGGCGTACCTGGGCCGCAGCCCGCGCGAGAAGCCGCCGCTGTCCTCGAAGCGGACCTGCGACGCGGTGGCCAGCTCGCGGGCGAACCCGGGCCCGGTCACCGCCCCGACCGACGGATCGGCGAACAGCTCGGGCAGCCGCCGCAGCCAGTGGGTCGCCGGCGCGCAGTCGTCGTCGGTGAAGCAGACGATCTCGCCCGTGGCCGCGAGCAGGCCCGTCCGGCGCGCGTGGTCGAGGCCGACGCGGTCCTCGCGGACGTACCGCGCGCCCGCGGCGACGACCTGCGCCCGGCAGTCCTGCTCGCCCGGGGCGTTGTCGACGATGACGATCTCGTCGGGCGGCGGGTCGAGCGCCCGCAGGGCGCCGAGCAGCACCGCGACGTCGTCGGGACGGCGGTGCGTGCAGACGACGACCGACGTGGTGAGCGGCGGCGGCTGCGGGCGCGGGCGCGGATCCAGGCGGGCGCGCAGGAGCGCCAGCGCGGCCTCGTAGTCGACGTGCTGGGCCGCGGCCCGCCGGACCGTGGCGTCCAGGTAGGCGGGCCCGGCGCCCGGCCCGGGATCCGGCAGCCGCAGGCGGGCGCAGGGGACGCCGTCCACCGTGACCAGCACGCGCCACTCCGTGACGCCCGCGCCCGCCGGATAGGCCGTGTCCGGGCGCAGCATCTCGAAATGCCAGATACCGTGTGAATGGCGCCCGCGAATCGCTGCACCGTATCCGACGTCCCGATGCCCGATGATGCGCCCGTCCTCGTCGTGAGAACCCTGGCCGGGCCCACCCACCGCTGCAACCGCCGCCCATGAGGCTCCCCGGCGCCGCGCGCCTGCGCTACCTGCGCGAGCTCGTCCTGCACCTCACCCGGCGCGAGCTGAGCCTGAGCTACCAGAACACGATCCTGGGCTGGACGTGGCCGCTCGCCCGCCAGCTGTTCCAGCTCGCCGTCCTGGTCTTCGTGTTCTCCAAGGTCCTGGACCTGAACATCAAGGACTACCCGGCGTTCGTGTTCTGCGGCCTGATCGTCTTCACGTGGCTGTCCAACGGCACGCTCGCCGCGTCGCGCTCGATCCTCGCCAACCGGCACTTCGGCCTGCGCCCGGGCTTCCCGACCGCCGTGCTGCCGATCATCGCGATCAGCGTGGCGCTGTTCGACGCGCTCGTCGCGCTGCCCGTCCTGCTGGTGATCCTCGCCCTCGGGCACGACCTCAGCGCGGCGGCGCTCCTGCTGCCGATCGCCTTCCTCGTCCAGTTCGTCCTGATGGCGGGCCTCGCCTGGCTGTGCGCGTCGCTCAGCGTCATCCTGCGCGACATCCCGAACCTCGTGGGCCTGCTCGTCCTGCTCGGCTTCTACGTGACCCCGGTGTACTTCGACGTGGCCCGCGTGCCCGAGCGCTACCAGTGGGTGCTGCGCCTCAACCCGGCCGCGATCTTCATCGAGGCCGACCGCGCCATCCTGCTCGGCACCCCGTGGCCGCCCGTGGGGTCGGTCGTGGGCGTCACCGTCGTGAGCTTCGCCGTGGCCGCCGGCGGCTACGCCTGCTTCCGCCGGCTGTCCCTCTCGTTCGCGGACGAGCTGTGACCGAGCCGATCGTCGTCCTCGAGCGGGTGTCGAAGGCCTATCCGCGGTGGACGCCGGGCGAGCGCAGCCTGCGCAGCATCGCCCACCGCCGGCTGCCGGCCCTGCGCCGCTTCGGCGACCTGCGCTACGCGCTGCGCGACGTCAGCCTGCAGGCGATGCCGGGCGAGGCGATCGGCATCATCGGGGCCAACGGCGCCGGCAAGTCGACGCTCCTGCGCCTCGTGTCCGGGCTCGGCCGCCCCACCAGCGGGACCATCAGCGTGCCGTCGGACATCGCCTCGGTGCTCATGCTCGGCGACGCGTTCTCGCTCGAGCAGAGCGGTGCCGAGAACGCGGTGACGGCGGCGATCGTCGGCGGGATGACGCGCGCGGAGGCGCACGCCGCGCTGCCGGCGGTCCTGGAGTTCGCCGAGGTCGAGGCGTTCGCCGAGGCGCCGATGCGGACCTACAGCGAGGGCATGAAGCTGCGCCTGGCGATGGGCGTCATCGCGCAGCTCACCCC
>JAICJK010000348.1 GCA_025928415.1 Solirubrobacteraceae bacterium
ATCCCCGCCGACGCCTTCGTCGTCCCCGGCCTGCTGGCCTACGCAGTGATCATGGCCACCTTCACCAACCTGGCCGGCGACCTGGCGATCATCCGCGACAACGGCGTGCTCAAGCGCATGCGCGGCACGCCGCTGCCCGCTTGGGCGTTCATCGCCGGCAAGATCGGCTCCGCGGTGCTCGTCGCCGTGGCGGTGTCCGTCGTCACGCTGCTGGTCGGCGACGTCGCCTTCGGCGTGCACGTCCGCGCGGCGACGGCGCCCGGGCTCGTCCTCGCGCTCGTCGCCGGGACCGCGTGCTGCGCGGCGCTCGGGATCGGCGTCATGCACCTGATCGGGAGCGCGGACTCGGCCACCGCCGTGACGAGCGCCCTGGTGCTGCCGCTCACCTTCATCTCCGGCGTCTGGGGGGAGTTCGGCGGCCTGCCGGCCTGGCTGCACCGCATCGCCCAGGCCTTCCCGATCGAGCACCTGGCCCACGCGCTGCAGGTCGCCTTCGACCCGCGGACGACCGGCGGCGGGATCTCCGGCGGCGACCTGCTGGCCCTCGGGCTCTGGCTCGCGGCCGGCGTCTGGCTCGCCCTGCGGTTCCTCGCCTCCGAGCTGCGACGCGCCTGAGAGCATCCGCGGCGATGCGCGAACCCCGCAGACGAGGCGAGACGGCGCCGCCGCCGATGCTCGGCCCCGGCGCCATCGTCGCGCTGCTCGTCTTCCTGCTGTTCCTCGGGTTCCCGCTCCGGGTGGCGATCCGGGACCGGCCGGGGACCGCCCACCTCGTCCTGGTCCTCCTCGCGGTCGGCGTCTTCGTCGCCGTCTACCTGCGGGTCATGCTCGCGCCGCGCGGGCCCCGCGACACTGCTGCCTCGATCGCCGTCATGGCGGCGCTCGCGCTGGCGGTGGGCGTCGACGACACCGCCGAATGGGCGACGATGTTCATCTACGTCAGCGCGGCGAGCGGGTTCCGCCTGGGCGCGCCGCACGCGCAGCGCTGCATCGCCGCCGCGACGGTGGCCACCGCGGCCGTGAGCTTCGGCCACGCCTACCCCTACGGCGACTCGATCGCCTACGTGATCTACGCCCTGGCCATCGGGGCGCTGCTGAGCGGGTACGCGCACGTCGTCGCCCTCAACCGCGACCTGCACGCCGCGCGAGACGAGATCGCGCGGCTCGCCGTCGGCGAGGAGCGGCTGCGCTTCGCGCGCGACCTGCACGACCTGCTCGGCCACAGTCTCTCGCTGATCGCGCTCAAGAGCGAGCTGGCGCGCCGCGTGCTCGTCGCCGACCCGGCGAGGGCCGAGCAGGAGGTGCGCGACATCGAGCAGGTCAGCCGCGAGGCGCTGGTCGAGGTGCGCGAGGCGGTCGGCGGCTACCGGCGGATGACGCTCGCGGCGGCGCTGCGCGGCGCCGAGGCGGCGCTCGACGCCGCCGGGATCGACGCCGACGTCGCCTGCCCGGCAGTGACGCTCGGGCCCGAGGTCGAGACCGTCCTGGCCTGGGCGGTCCGCGAGGGCACGACCAACGTCGTGCGCCACAGCGGCGCGCGGCACTGCGCCATCCGGGTGCATGCCGGGCTGTCGGACGCGGGCGTGGAGATCGTCGACGACGGCACGCGTGCGGCGCCGGACGGCGACGGTGGCGACGGCGGCGAGGGCAGCGGCCTGGCCGGCCTGCGCGAGCGCGTCCGCCGCCGCGAGGGCCGCCTCGAGGCCGGCCGCCGCCCAGAGGGCGGGTTCCGCCTCGCCGTCGACGTCCCCACGGCGCCGTGATCCGCGTCCTGCTCGCCGAGGACCAGGCGCTGGTCCGCGGAGCGCTCGCGGCGCTGCTGGCGCTGGAGCGCGACCTCGAGATCGTCGCGCAGGTCGACCGCGGCGACCGGGTGCTCGAGGAGGTGGTCCGCACCCTCCCGGACGTCGCGCTGCTCGACATCGAGATGCCGGGCCAGGACGGCCTGTCCACCGCCGCCGAGCTGGCGGCGGCGGCGCCCGAGTGCCGAGTGCTCATCGTCACCACGTTCGGCCGGTCGGGCTACCTGCGCCGGGCGCTCGCCGCCGGGGCCTCGGGGTTCCTGCTCAAGGACGCCCCCGCCACCGAGCTCGCGGCGGCCATCCGCCGCGTCGCCGCCGGCGAGCGGGTGGTCGATCCTGGGCTCGCGGCGGCCGCGCTGTCGGAGGGCGACAGCCCGCTGACCGCGCGCGAGCGCGACGTCCTGTCCGCCGCCCGCTCACAGCCGACCGTCGCCGACATCGCCGCCGCCCTGTTCCTCTCGCCGGGCACCGTGCGCAACTACCTGTCCTCCGCGATGCAGAAGCTGGGAGTCGCGACCCGCGGCGAGGCGGTCCGGATCGCCGACGAGCGCGGCTGGCTGTGAGCGCGCGGCGCGCCCGCGCCACACGACCGGCCGCGCCGCCAGACTGCGCACGTGCCCATCTCGCCCTACCGCCTGGCCGCGCGCGAGCTGCGCGCCGTCGCGTCGGCCTCCACGCCGGCGCACCGCCACCTGCGCGAGCGGCTCGTGGTCCTCGTCACGGTCACGGTCGCGGTCGACCTCGTGTGCGCCGTCCTCGCCTTCCTGTTCGAGCGCCATCAGGACGGCACGGCGATCCAGTCGTTCGGCAGCGCGCTGTTCTGGACCTCGACGCAGCTGCTGACCGTCTCGTCGAACCTCCCGAACCCGATCGGCACGCCCGGCCGCGTGCTCGACGTGCTGATGGAGCTCTACGCGATCACGGTCGTCGCGGCGCTGGCCGGGTCGTTCGCGAGCTTCCTGCACCGGCGCAGCATGGAGCGGGCGCCACACCCCGGCGCGGTGGAGCCCCGCTGAGCCTGGTCGGCAGTCAGGCGCCCGGCGCGCCGGCGTCGGCGCCGGCGGGGCCGGCATCGGCGGCATCGGCGGCGTCGTCGTCGCCGCCGCCCGGCACCCCGAGCACCTTGCGCAGCCGTGCGACGACCGCGGGATCGGCCTCGACCGTCGCGCCCGCCGTGATCCGCTCGCCGGAGGGCAGCGCCCAGTTGACCAGCGCGAGATCGAGCGCCGCGACGGGCACCTCGGCGGCCGCGGCCAGCTCGGCGGCGCGGCGGCGGAGGTTCATCGGGTCGCCGATGCCGAAGACGCGCTTGGCGGCGAGCGTCGTCCTGTCGCCCGCCTCCCCCAGCCCGAACATGAGCGACCACGGCTCGACGTCGGCGAGCCCCAGGCGCCCCGCGGCGAGCAGGAACTCATAGCGCGCGCCGCGGGAGAAGCCGGCGAGCTGGAGGCGCTCGAAGGCGCGGTCGAAGCGCCGCTGCGGCGTCAGCGACCCCTCCCCGCCGAGCAGCGCGGCCTGCGAGCCGGCGCGGTCGGCGCGCGTGCGGTAGGCCTCGAGCGTCGCGGTGCCGCGGCGCGGCTCGTGGCTGCTGCGCGGGCCGAGCTCGACGCCCTCTAGCGACGGCAGCGCCTCCGAGCCCCACGGCGTCCGGGCGGCCTCGATGCCCGCCCACCGGTCCCCGGCCTCCAGCGGCGAGAGGTAGGCGATCAGGAAGGCCAGCCACAGCCCCTCCTCGCGGTCCAGCGCGCTCGCCGCGACGGCATGCAGCCCGGGCGGGTCGGCCTCGAGCTCCCGCAGGCGCGCGACCGAGAACGCGAGCTCCTCCGCCAGCCGGACGGCGTCCGCGCTGGCCCGCAGCCCCGGCACGAGCTCGTGGTCGTAGCCGTCGTCGGCGGCGCGCGCCTGGCGGCGGACGACGAGGTCCCCGGCGCGCGAGCGGCGCTTGGGCGCCGGCGAGGAGGCCGCC
>JAICJK010000040.1 GCA_025928415.1 Solirubrobacteraceae bacterium
CGACGCTCGCGCCCCTGCGGGCCGCCCGGACGCCGGCCGAGATCGGGCGCGCGGCGCGCGGCGCGCCGCCGGAGGTCGTCGCCCTCGCGGGCGGGCCGAACGCCCGCCGCTGGCTCGACGAGCTGCGCCACGTCCGCCTGGAGATCACGGGCGACGACCTGCTCGCCGCCGGGATCCCGGAGGGGCCCGAGGTCGGCCACCGGCTGGCCCGCGCGCTGGACCGCAAGCTCGACGAGGGACTGTCCGGGCGCGACGCCGAGCTCGCCGCGGCGCTGGGGTAGGTTGCCGGGAGGGATGAGCTTCCCCGATGCCAACGCCCTGGTCTGGGACGGCGCGCCCGGGCACTACGAGGTCCACTACGCCACGCTGACCGACCCGGCGAGTGGCACCGGCGTGTGGATCCGCCAGACGCTGCTCGCGCCGGCCGCCGGCGGCGCGGGGGAGTGTGCGGTGTGGTTCGCCGCGATGACGGCGGACGGGCGGCGGACGGCCCGCAAGCTGTCGCTGCCGCTGGACCGCCTCAGCGCGACCGCCGAGCCGTTCCAGCTCTGCACCGGCGACGCCGTGCTCACCGACCGCGGGATGGCGGGGGCGGTGCCGGGCGGGGCGTGGGAGCTGTCCTGGGAGCCGCGGCTGCCGCCCGCCGAGCTCGTCCCGCGCGCGCTGCGCCGCGCGGGCGTCGCGCGCACGGTGCTCGTCGTGCCGCACCCCGACCTGGCGATCTCCGGCTGGGTGGCCTTCGACGAGCGGCGGCTGGAGCTCGACGCCGTCAAGGGCGCGCAGGCGCACGTCTGGGGCTCGCAGCACGCCCAGCGGTGGGCCTGGGCGCACGCCAACGACCTCCAGACGCTCGACGGCGAGCCCGTCGCCGACTCGTTCTTCGAGGGCGCCTGCGTCTTCGTGCTGCGCGGCGGGCGCGAGGTCGGGCCAGCCACCCCGTTGGTCGCCCGCGTCCGCGGCGAGGATGTCCGCGCGACGTCGCCGCTGCGGGTGCTCCGGACCGCCAGTCGCTTCGGCCTGACCACCTGGCACGCGGAGGCGCAGGCCGGCGCGCGCCGGCTGACGGTCGAGGTCGAAGCGCCGCGCGCGTCGCTGGTCGGCGTGACCTACCACGACCCCGACGGCACGCCGGCCTACTGCTACAACACCGAGGTCGCCTCGCTGCGGCTGCACGTCTGGGACCGCACGGCGCGCGGGCGCTTCGGCTGGACGCTGCGAGAGACGCTGCAGGCCCCCGGGCGCGCCCACTTCGAGGTCGGCGGGCGCGAGCACGTGCCGGGCGTGGAGCTCCTGGTCACATGAGCGTCCCCGCCCCGTTCGCCTGGGCGGGCGAGCATCTGATCGCCGACCTGCCCGGCGGGCGCGCGCTGTTCACGACGCGCCGCGGCGGCGTCTCGGAGGGCGCGTTCGCCTCGCTGAACCTCGGGCGCGGCGTGGGCGACGACCCCGGCGCGGTGGGCGCCAACTACGGGATGCTGGCGGCCGCCGCCGGGGTGCCGGAGGGTGCGATCGCCCAGGCGCGCCAGGTCCACGGCGCCCGCGTCGTGCGCCGCGACGCCGCGGACCCCGGAGCGGAGGAGGCCGACGGCGTGGCGACGACCGCGCCCGGCCTGGCGGCGGTGGTGCTCACCGCGGACTGCCTGCCGGTGGCGCTGGTCGCGCCCGGAGGTGTGGCGATGGTGCACGCGGGCTGGCGCGGGCTGGCCGCCGGCGTCCTGGAGGCCGGCGTCGCCGCGCTCGCGGACGCGGGGCCGGTGCGGGCCGCGATCGGGCCGGGTGCCGGGCCATGCTGCTACGAGGTGGGCCCGGAGCTGCGCGAGCGCTTCGGCACGGAGGGGACGACCCTCGACCTCAAGGCGATCGCTCGCGAGCGGCTGGCCGCCGCGGGGGTCGCGGAGGTCCACGACGCCGGGCTGTGCACGCTGTGCGCGCAGCGCGGCGGCGCGCCCCTGTTCTTCTCCCACCGGCGCGACCACGGCCGGACGGGCCGCCAGGCGGGAGTCGCATGGCGGAGCTGATCCGCGGGCTCGACCCCGACCGCGTGCGGGCGCGCCTGGCCGAGGTCCGCGCCGAGGTCGGCGACCGCGTCGAGGTGCTGGCCGCCGTCAAGTACGTGGCCACCGAGGAGCTCGGCGTGCTGGCCGAGGCCGGCGTGCGGGTCGTGGGGGAGAACCGCGCGCAGGCGCTGCAGGAGAAGGTCGCGGCCTACGGGTCGCTGTTCACCTGGGACTTCATCGGGCATCTGCAGAGCCGCAAGGTCAAGCAGGTCCTGCCGCTCGTGCGCCTCGTGCACGGCGTCGCGACGGACAGCGTCGTCGCGCAGCTCGCCCGCCACGCGACGCCGGCCACCGAGGTCCTGGTCGAGGTCAACGTCGCCCGGGAGCCCGGCAAGAGCGGCGTGGACCCCGGCGACCTGGACGCCTTCCTCGCCCGCTGCGAGCAGGCCGGCGCGCGGGTCGGCGGGCTGATGACGATGCCGCCGCTGGCCGCGGACCCGGAGGACAGCCGCCGGTGGTTCGCCGCGCTGGCCCAGCTCGCGGCCGATCGCGGCCTGGAGCGCCTGTCGATGGGCACGACGCAGGACTACGCCGTGGCCGCCCAGGAAGGCGCTACGATCGTGCGCATCGGCACGAAGCTCTTCCGCTGAGCCCGTGCCGGCAGGGAGGAGAACCGCCCGCGAGGGCTAACCTTGCAGCAAGCATGGCTGTCCGCGACTCCTGGCACCGCGCGCTCGTCTACTTCGGCCTGGCCGAGGAGCGCGACCCTGCCGACTACGACGACGAGCCGGACTACGAGCCCGAGGCCGTCCTCGAGGAGCGCTACCGCGAGCGCCCGAACGTCCGCCGTCTGCGCAAGCCGCGCAGCGACTTCGACGACATCTTCGCCGACGACGACCCGCCGCGCACCACGCGCCTGCGCGCCGTCGGCGCCAACGGCTCCCGCGGCGGCGACGTGCGCGTGCACCTCGTCATCCCCAAGTCGTTCAACGACGCCCAGCAGGTCGCCGACCGCTTCAAGGACTCGATCCCGGTCGTCCTGAACCTCCAGGGCACCGACAACGACCTGTCCAAGCGGCTCATCGACTTCGCCTCCGGGCTGACCTACGCGCTGGACGGCGGGATGCAGCGCATCGCCGACAAGGTCTTCATGCTCACGCCGCGCAACGTGCAGATCTCGGCGGAGGAGCGCGCGCAGCTCATAGAGAAGGGCTTCTTCAACCAGTCCTGAGCTTTTGACGGGCGCCTCGTCGCGCCTGAGCCCACCCGCCGGCCGCGGTCTGTGCTGGCGCACTATCCCCCGGCGGCGTGCGGACTCATCACACGACGATCCGCGCGTCAAAAGCCCTCGACCGCAGCAGACCGATCGGCGGCATTCCCTCGATGCCTCGCGCTGCCTGCGGCGGTCGCTCCTCGATGCTGCGGGCTGCCCCGGGGCGCGGCTTTGTCGCCGCCCGGCCGCCTGTGCTGTCCCTAGAGTGCAGGCCGTGCAGATCGGGCTCGTCGGATCGGGGAACATGGCGCGGGCGATGGCCCGCGGCTGGGGTGAGCCGGTGCTGTGCACCGCCGCGCGGCCCGAGCGCGCGCGGGCGCTGGCGGCGGATCTCGGCGGTGAGGCCGTCGCCTCCAACGCGGAGCTCGCGCGGCGCGCCGACGTCGTCGTCCTGGCCCACAAGCCCGCGCAGCTCGCCGCGGTCGCGGCCGAGGTCGCGCCGCACGCGCGACTGATCGCCTCGGTGCTGGGCGGGACCGCGCTCGCCGAGCTGCGGGCCGCCTATCCCGGCGCCCGCGTGCACCGCTTCATGCCCAGCACCCCGGTCGCCGTCCGCGCCGGCGTCGTCGCCCACGCCGCGGGCCCCGACGACGACCCCGGCGTCCTCGCGCTCTTCGCCCGCCTGGGCACGCTGGTCACGGTCCGCGACGACCAGATCGACGCGGCCGCCGGCCTCATGGGGTGCGCTCCGGCCTACTGGGCGCTGCTCGTCGAGGCCCAGGTCGACGCCGGCGTGCGCGCGGGCATCCCCGCCGAGCAGGCCGGCGCGATGGTCGTGCAGACCATGGCCGGGTCAGCGGCGCTGCTGCAGGCCGACGGGCCGGACACGCTGGCGATGCGCCGGGCCGTGGCCTCCCCGGGCGGCTCGACCGCCCGCGGCCTGGCCGCGCTGGAGCGCGCCGGCGTCCGGGCCGCGTTCTCCGACGCGATGGACGCGGTGCTGGGCCGATGAGCCGCACCGACGTCGCGAACTTCGTGCTGACGCTGGCGCGCGTCTACTCGCTGATCATCATCGCCTACATCCTGACCCAGCTGTTCTTCGGGTTCGGCGGGCGCATGCCCTACAACCGCGTCGGCGCGGCGGTGCTCGCCTTCCTGCGCGACACCGTCGAGCCCTACCTGCGGATCTTCCGCCGCTTCATCCCCCCGTTCGGCATGCTCGACCTGAGCCCGATCGTCGCGCTGATCGTCCTGCAGGTCGTGGCCAACGTCGTCGCGAACGTCATCGCGGGCTAGGAGCTTGTTGATCTTTCGCTCGCGCGGCGGGAAAAATCAGCAGGCTCCCAGGCGGTGAGCGCTCCCGCGAAGGGCTGGCTGCGCGCCGTGCTGGTGCTCGCCGCCGTGCTGATCGCCGACCAGGTCAGCAAGGCGCTCGTGCGCGCCCACCTGGCGATCGGGGACGAGAACGCGGTCTTCCCGGGCCTCACGCTCGTGCACGTGCGCAACCGCGGGGTGGCCTTCAGCGCGCTGGAGGGCCGCACCGGGATCGTCACCGCGGTGATCGCGCTGGCCGTCCTGGCGCTCGTGGCCTGGTTCGCCCGCCACGCCGCGCGCCCGCTGGTCTGGCTGCCCGTGGGGCTGCTGGCGGGGGGCGCGGCCGGGAACATCCTCGACCGCGCGCGCCACGGGGCGGTCACCGACTTCCTCAAGCTCCCGGCGTGGCCGGCCTTCAACGTGGCCGACATGGCGATCACGATCGGGGTGCTGGCGCTGCTCTACGTCGTCGAGCGCTCGGAGCGCCCGCGTGCGCCTGCGGGCTGAGCCGGAGGCCGCGGGCAGCCGGCTGGACGCCTTCCTGGCCGGACCGCTCGGCTCGCGGACGCGCGCGCAGCGCCTGATCGACGCCGGCGCCGTGCGGGTCGACGGCAGCGTGGTGGCCAAGCGCCACCGGCTGCAGGGCGGCGAGGCGATCGCCGTCGACGAGGCGGCCGACCCCGTCGCGCCCCCGCCCGCGCCCGGCTCCACCGCGCCCGCGGCCTTCGGCATCGCCTACGAGGACGAGCACCTGCTCGTCGTCGACAAGCCGGCGGGCGTCGTCGTGCACCCGGCGCGGGGCAACCGCGAGGGCACGCTGAGCCAGGCGCTCGAGGGCCGCGCGGCGGGAGGCGGCGACCCGATCCGCCCCGGGCTCGTCCACCGCCTGGACAAGGACACCAGCGGACTGCTCGTCGTCGCGAAGTCCGAGGCGGTGCACCGCACGCTCAAGGCCGCCCTGCAGGCGCGCGAGGTCACGCGCGAGTACCTGGCGCTGGCCGACGGGCGCCCGCCCGCGCGGGCGGGGACGATCGACGCCCCGATCGGCCGCGACCGCCGCCTGCGCACGCGGATGTCGACCGACACCGACGAGCCCCGCGCCGCCGTCACGCACTTCACGCTCGAGCGCGCGCTGCCCCGCCACTCGCTGCTGCGGGTGCGGCTGGAGACGGGGCGCACGCACCAGATCCGCGTGCACCTGCAGGCCATCGGGCACCCGGTGGCCGGCGACCCCGACTACGGCCGGCCCGGCGAGCTGGGGCTCACCCGGCAGTTCCTGCACGCCACCCGCCTGGCCTTCGCGCACCCCGTCACGGGGGCGCCGATCGCCTGCGTCTCGCCGCTCCCGGACGACCTCGCCGCGGCCCTCGAGCGGGCCGCGGGCTGAGGGCGGCCGCCGCGCCCCTTGCCCTACACTGGGCGATTCGATCAGTCCCCTATCCGCGCGATCGAGGACACGGCCCTGCCCGGCGCCACCGATGACGCCGGGTCCGTGAACCCCCCTCGGCGCGCGAGTCCGTTACATCGCAGTCGAACAAGGGAGCAGTCTCGTGGCGACCCAGGTCGGCATCAGGGAGCTGCTGGAGGCCGGAGTCCACTTCGGTCACCAGACGCGCCGTTGGAACCCCAAGATGCGCCGCTTCATCCACGGTGAGCGCGGCGGCATCTACCTCATCGACCTCCTGAAGACCGAGCGGCTGCTCGCCCAGGCGCAGGAGTTCGCCGGCACGCTGGCCCACCGCGGCGGCACGGTGCTGTTCGTCGGCACCAAGAAGCAGGCCCGCGACGGCGTGAAGTCGATCGCCGAGGCCGCGGGGCAGCCGTACGTCAACCATCGCTGGCTCGGCGGCCTGCTGACCAACTTCCAGACGATCTCGCAGCGGATCAAGCGGCTGCACGACCTCGAGCGCTGGGAGGCCGAGGGCCAGCTCGCGCTGCTGCCCACGCGCGAGCGCATGTCCGCCCAGGCCGACCTCGCCAAGCTGCGGGCGAACCTCGGCGGCGTCAAGCACATGCAGCGCCCGCCGGACGCGATCTACATCATCGACCTCAAGACCGAGGTCATCGCGGTGCAGGAGGCCAAGCGCCTGCGGATCCCGATCATCGGCCTGGTCGACACGAACTGCGACCCGGACGGCATCGACTACGTCATCCCGGGCAACGACGACGCGATCCGCGCCTGCGACGTCATCACCGCCGCGCTGGGCGGCGTCATCCAGGAGGGCCGCGGGGCCTTCCAGGAGGCCGAGCAGCAGCGGCTGCTGCGCCAGCAGGAGGAGGAGGCCCGCCGCCAGGCCGAGGCCCAGGCGGCCAAGCAGGCCGCCGACCAGGCCCAGCGCCAGGCCGAGGCGGCCGCGCGTGCCGAGCAGGAGGCGCCGCAGGCAGCGGCCGCGGCGGCCGCGGAGCCGGCCTCGCAGTCCCCGCAGCAGCCCGCCGGCGACCCGAAGGTGACGGCCGAGGGCGGCCACGACCGCGCGGTCGCCGAGGCCGAGGTGGCCGCGGCGGTCCAGGCCCAGGGCCATCCGCAGCCCGACCCGCACGTCGCGCCGCGCGCCGCCGCCGACGAGGAGTCCGGCGATGACGGCGACGGCGACTCGCCGAAGGCGGCGCCGCCGGCCGAGGAGCCCGGCATCGACCCGGCCTCGACCCCCGAGACGCCCGTCACCGACGCCGTCCAGGCGGGCGCCGCCGAGACCGCGGGGGAGGCGCCGGCCAATGGCTGAGGCGACGATCAGCGCGGCCGCCGTCAAGGAGCTGCGCCAGAAGACCGGCGCGGGGATGATGGACTGCAAGAAGGCGTTGCAGGAGGCCGGCGGCGACCAGGACAAGGCCGTCGAGCTGCTGCGCGTGAAGATGGGCAGCAAGATCGGCAAGCTCGCCGACCGCGAGGCCGCCGAGGGCACCGTCCAGAGCTACATCCACGCCACCGGCAAGGTCGGGGTGCTCGTCGAGGTCGACTGCAACACCGACTTCGTCGCCCGCAACGACGACTTCGTGGCCTTCGCGCGCGACGTCGCCATGCACGTCGCGGCCGTGCCGGGCGTCCGCTACGTCTCCGAGGACGAGGTGCCCCAGGAGGCCAAGGACGCCGAGCTGCGCGTGTTCGAGCAGCAGGCCGCCGACAAGCCCGAGAACGTCCGCCCGCGGATCGTCGAGGGCATGCTCAAGAAGTGGCTGGGCGAGGTCGTGCTGCTCAACCAGGAGCACGTCAACGCCGACAAGCACGAGTCCAAGACGATCGAGCAGCTCCGCGCCGACCTGTCGGCCAAGACGGGCGAGAACGTCGTGGTGCGCCGCTTCGCGCGCTTCGCGGTGGGCGAGTAGGCTCGCCCGCCGGATGGGCACCGAGCAAGCCGCCTTCAAGCGCCTCCTGCTGAAGCTGTCGGGGGAGGCCCTCATGGGGTCCCTCGAGTACGGGACCGACCCCGCGCGCGTCCGCAGCGTCGCGCAGGCGATCAAGCGGGTGCACGACCGCGGCGTGGAGGTCGCGATCGTCGTGGGCGGCGGCAACATCTACCGCGGCATGAAGGCCGCGGCCGAGGGCATGGACCGCGCCACGGGCGACTACATGGGCATGCTCGCGACGGTGCTCAACGCGCTGCCGCTGCAGGACGCGCTGGAGGACATCGACGTCGACGTCCGGGTGCAGAGCGCGCTGACGATCGCCGAGGTCGCCGAGCCCTACATCCGCCGCCGCGCCATGCGCCACCTGGAGAAGGGGCGCGTCGTCATCTTCGCCGCCGGCACCGGCAACCCGTTCTTCACGACGGACACCGCGGCGGCGCTGCGGGCGGTCGAGATCCACGCCGAGGCGATCCTGATGGCCAAGAACGGGGTGGAGGGCGTCTACACCGCCGACCCCCGCACCGACCCCGGCGCGACGATGCTCGCCGAGGTCTCCCACATGGACGCGATCCAGCGCGGGCTGAAGGTCATGGACGCCACGGCGCTGACGTTGTGCCTGGAGAACGACCTCCCGATCCACGTCTTCAACATGGATGACGACCGCAACATCGACCGGATAGTGTCCGGCGAGCGCGTGGGAACGCTGGTGCGGACATGAGCGAGATCACTGACGAGCTTCTCGGCGACGCCCGCGAGCGCATGGCCAAGTCGGTGGAAGCGACCATGCACGAGTTCGGCTCGGTGCGCACCGGGCGCGCCAGCCCGGCGCTGCTGGACCGCATCGTCGTCGACTACTACGGCGCGGCGACGCCGCTCAACCAGCTCTCGACGATCAACGTGCCCGAGGCGCGGATGCTGACCGTCCAGCCCTACGACCAGGGCTCGATCCGGGCGATCGAGAAGGCGATCATGGAATCCGACGTCGGGCTCACGCCGTCCAACGACGGCAAGATCATCCGGCTGACGATCCCGGAGCTCAACGAGGAGCGCCGGCGGGAGCTCGTCAAGGTCGTGCGAGGCATCGCCGAGGACGGCCGCGTGGCGATCCGCAACGTGCGCCGGGACGTGATGTCCGACCTCAAGGAGCTCAAGGACGGCGGGGACGTCGGCGCCGACGACGAGCACCGCGCCGAGATCGAGCTGCAGAAGCTCACCGACGCGGAGATCGCCGAGCTCGAGTCGCACCTGAAGGCCAAGGAAGCCGAGATCCTCGAGGTCTGACGGTGGAGGACGTCCCGCCGCAGAGGGCGCGGTACGTCGCCATCATCACGGACGGCAACGGCCGCTGGGCCCAGGCCCGCGGGCTGTCGGTCGCCGAGGGCCATCAGGCCGGCGCCGACGTCGTCAAGGCGCGCCTGCGCGACGCGGCCGAGTTCGGCGTGCGGGAGCTCACGGTCTACTCGTTCTCGACCGAGAACTGGTCGCGCGGCGCCGAGGAGGTCACCGCGCTGATGCGGATGTTCTCCGAGCGGCTGCTCTCCGAGACGCCCGAGCTGAAGGAGGAGGGCGTCCGGATGCGCTTCATCGGGTCGCGCGACCGGGTCGCCGCCGCGCTGCTCGAGCAGATGGACTGGGCCGAGGCCGAGACGGCGCACAACACCGCGATCACGCTGTTCGTCGCGTTCAACTACGGCGGGCGGGCGGAGATCCTGCGCGCCGCCGAGCGCTACGCCGGCGGCGGCGAGGACACGTTCCGCCAGGGGCTCTACGCGCCCGAGATGCACGACCCGGACCTCGTGATCCGCACGAGCGGCGAGCAGCGGCTGAGCAACTACCTGCTCTGGCAGTCGGCCTACTCCGAGCTGGTCTTCGCCGAGGAGCTGTGGCCCGACTTCTCCCGCGAGGCCTTCGCGGCGGCGCTGGACGCCTACGCCGGGCGGGCCCGCCGCTTCGGGGGCCGCTGAGGTGCCCGCCGCGCCGCGGCGCCCACCGGCCCGCCGGGCGACCGGGCGCTCGGACCTGGGCGGGCGCATCCTGTTCGCGCTGCCCGCGCTGGTCTTCGCGGCGTTCATCGTCGCCCAGGGCGGGATCGTCTTCACCGTCGGGCTGATCCTGCTCGGCCTCGTCTGCCTGCACGAGCTGTACGGGATGTTCGCCTTCGCGGCCCCGTCGCGGCTGGCCGGCTTCGCGGGGCTGATCGGAGTGCTGCTGGCGGCGAACTACGGCAGCCAGTTCGACGTGCTGCTCGTGCTGGTGGCCACGTTCCCGGTCGCCTTCGCGCTGATCCTGCTGCAGCCGCGCGGCGGCATGCCGGGGATCAGCGTGACGCTGCTCGGCGTCTTCTGGGTGGGCCTGGCGCTGGCGCACGCCGTCCTGCTGCGCGACCTGCCCCACGGGGGCGGCGCCATCGTCGCCGTGCTGCTCGGCACGTTCGTCGGGGACACCGGCGCCTACCTCGGAGGACGCGCGCTCGGGCGCCGGCCGCTCGCTCCCGCGATCTCGCCGAACAAGACGGTCGAGGGGCTGCTGATCGGGATGGTCTGCGCGGTCGCGGTCGTGTGGTGGGCCGGGCTGAGCCAGCCGTGGCTCGGCGGGACCCACGGGGCGCTGCTCGGCCTCGCGGTGGCGGTCGCCGCGCCCACCGGCGACCTGTTCGAGTCCTACCTCAAGCGCGACGCGGGAACCAAGGACACCGGGCGGCTCTTCGGCCCGCACGGCGGGGCGCTGGACCGCCTCGACGCGGTGCTGTTCGCCGCGGTGGCCGGCTACTACGTCTGGAACGCGCTGAGCTGAGCTGGGCTGGGCTAGGGCCCGTCGCCGCCGTGGCGGTCGCTGCCGCCCGTGCTCCCGCCGGCGTCGGCGTCGGCATCGGCGGGCGCCGGGACGGGGATCGCGATCGGGTCGTCGCGCGCGGCCGGGCCGCCGCCGGAGCCGTCGCTTCCGCTGCCGCTGCCGGAGGACGTGGGGTCGGCGAGCAGGGGGGCGACCGGCGCGGAGGGAACCGCATCCGCCACGTCCCCGCCGCCGGACCCGCCGTCGCCGCCCGAGGGCGAGCCGTCGTCGCCGCCGGAGCTGCCCTGACGCCCGGATCCGTCGCCGCTGACGGTCGCGTGCCCGTCGCCGGCCGCCAGGTCGACGTCGGCGTCCTCGCCGCCGGGCGGGCGCCCGGCCTTCCCGGGTCCGCTGTGGTCGCCGCCGCCGCCGCGACCGCCACCGCCGTC
>JAICJK010000527.1 GCA_025928415.1 Solirubrobacteraceae bacterium
CGGCACGCCCGACGCCCGCGAGCACTTCGTGCTCGGCCTGGCCGACGACCAGCTCGGCTACCACATCGCCCCGGAGTCCCAGTACCCGCTGGCCGTGCAGGAGGCCGCGGCCAACGGCAACGACAACGCGCTGTTCAACGTCTCCCCGCAGATCGGGGACCAGATCACCGCGCGGCTGCTGGAGATCGCCGGCACGCTCGGGTTCGGGCGCTAGCGCGATCAGCCCTCCGCCAGGTCCCACAGCAGCGTGGACCAGCCGAAGTCGCGCGCGCCCATCCCGCGGCCCGTGCGGGCCTCGTAGTACTCGCGGAAGCCCTCGCGCTGGACGACGGCGGTCAGCCGCGCGACCTGCTCGTCGACCAGCGCGCCGTAGCCCAGGCGCCGCAGCCCGCGGGCGACCAGCCAGGTCGAGTTCACCCAGCTCGGCCCGCGCCAGTGGCGGTGGCGCCCCCACCACGTCTCTCGGCTGGAGTGCGTGGGGTCGTCGAGCGCGACGGCGGGCAGTGGGACGCCCGCCGCGAAGCGCGGCGCGAGCAGGACCTCCTCGACCAGGCGATGGCCGATGTCGTCCGGCAGGTCGGGCAGGGCGAGCGGCGCGAGCGTGTCCCAGGTGGCGGGGCGCTCGGGCCCCGGGGTGGGGCGCGCGGCGCCCCGGACGTCGTCGAAGAAGCGCCCGGCGCGCGCGTCCCACAGTCGCTCGAGCAGCGCCGGCGTCGGCGACGGGCGCCCGACGGCCTGCTCGCTGAGCGACCAGATGACGTTGGTCAGCACCTCGCAGACCACCGGGTGCCCGGCGGCCGCGACACGCCGGGCGTCGAAGCCCAGGCGCCGGTTGCGGGCGATGAGCAGCGGGAACGCCAGGCGGCCCTGGGCCAGGCGCCCCCAGACGTGGTCGAACTTCGGCGAGGCGTCCATGCCGGACTCGTCGGGCTGGATCAACCACAGCAGGCCGTCGTCCTCCAGGGCCCGGTGCTCGCGCAGCCACGCGTGGTGGCGCAGGATGCCCGGCTCGTCGACGGGCCCGTCGCCGCCCTGCACGGCGAGCTGCCAGGCCCAGGCCAGCAGCGGCGGCTGGATCGTGGCGGTCATCAGGTCCCGCCGGGAGGCGATGTTGTAGCGCAGCGCCCGGCCGAGGTCGAGCGGGTGGCCCCAGAGGATCGTGTGGCCGATGAAGCCGCCGGGGCCGGCGGCGTGCAGCAGCGTCTCGAGCTCGGCGCGCGCCCGTCCGGCGTCATAGCGCGCGCGGACGATCGCGTGGAAGCACGAGTCCCAGTACCACTGCCACGGGTAGCTGCGCGGGCTCGGCACGCTGAAGGCGTACTCGCGGCCGCGGTAGGTCCCCTCGCGCCAGTTCGCGTCGAGCAGCGCGCGCGCCGCCGGGCCGAGGTCGATCACCGCGTGCGCCACCGCGCGGAGCCTAGGGCTCTGACAGGATCCGCGCCCCATGGCCGACCGGCACGTCCCCCACCTGCTCATCGGCGGCGGCATCGCCGCGGCGACCGCGGCGCGGGTCCTGCACGAGCACGGCGCCGGCGGCGACGTCCTGCTCGTCTCGCGCGAGCTCGACCCGCCCTACCACCGCCCGCCGGTCTCCAAGGGCTACCTGCGCGGCGACGAGACGCGTCAGGACGCCCACATCCCGCTGCCCGACGGCGTCGAGCTGCTGACGCGGACCAGCGTGCTCGGTCTCGACCCCGACGCGCGGGTGGCCACGCTGTCCACCAGGCAGACGGTGTCCTTCGACACCGCGCTGCTGGCCACGGGCGCGATGGTCCGCCGCCTGGCGCTGGACGGCGCGCAGCTCGAGGGCATCCACTACCTGCGCGCGCTCGGCAACGCCGACGCGCTGCGCCGCGACGCCGAGGCCGCCGAGCACGTCGTGATCGTCGGCGGGTCCTACGTCGGCTGCGAGGTCGCCGCCTCGCTGACGGCGCTCGGCAAGCGCTGCACGGTCCTGATGCAGGAGCCCGAGCCGCTCGAGCGCCACTTCGGCGCGCGGGCCGGGCGCTTCTTCCGGGGCGTGCTCGAGGCGCACGGCGTCGAGGTCCGCGGCGGCGTCGAGGTGCAGGCCTTCGCGGGCGACGGCGAGCGCGTCGAGGGCGTCGCGCTGGCGGGCGGCGAGCGGGTCGCGGGCGACCTCGTCGTCTGCGGCGTCGGCGCGATCCCGGACGTGATGCTGGCCCGCAAGGCCGGCGTGGAGATCGGGCCGCTGGGCGGCGTGCGCTGCGACGCGGCGCTGCGCTCGGTCTCCCACCCCCAGCTCTTCGCGGCGGGGGACATGTGCGAGTACGCGTCC
>JAICJK010000475.1 GCA_025928415.1 Solirubrobacteraceae bacterium
CCGGCCGTCCTGGTTGCCCGCGGCGGCGCGGCCGCCTCGCGGCGGCTCGGGCGCCTCAGACCGGCCAGCCCTCGGCCCGCGCGACGTCCAGGACCGGCGCCCACTCGGGCCGCTCGGGCCGGGCCGCCCGCGTCGTGGTGGCCACGGGTGACGGCGCCGGGCAGGCGCCGGCGAACGGGCCCTGCGGCACGTCGATCGCCACCGCCCTGCCGCGGGCGTGCGGCGACAGCTCGGCGCCGAGGTCGTTGGCGCTGCGGTCGCGGACGCTCAGCGAGGGCAGGCCCCAGCGCTGCTCGATCATCTTCAGGATCGAGGTGTGGTCGTAGCGCCGGTGGCTGACGTGGCCGCGCTTGGCGTTCGGCGAGACAAGCAGGCACGGGACGCGGAAGCCCAGCCGGCCGTCCTGGTTGCCGGCGGCGGCGTCGGACGCCGGGATCGGCGCCGTCGGCGGCGGGACGTGCTCGAAGAAGCCGCCCCACTCGTCGTAGTTGAACAGCAGGACGGTCCGCCCGAAGTTGGGGCTGGTCGTCACGGCCTTGTAGATCCCGGCCATGAACGCCTCGCCCTTGCGGATGTCGGCGTGCGGGTGGTCGTCGTTCGAGGTCCCGGCCGACTCGCCGATGAACTGCGGGTCGACGAACGAGACGTTGGGCAGCGTGCCGGCGGCGCAATCGGCGTAGAACTGCGTGACCGGCTTGCTGATCGACGCGTACTTGCCGCCCCACAGCGCGAGGAACGGGACGTCGGAGTAGTAGTAGCGGCCGGTCAGCCCGTCGTTCGCCAGCAGGTCCCAGATCGTCGGCAGCGTGGAGATCGCCGGCGTGTTGGAGATCCGGTCGGTCTGGCCGGCGTGCTGGTAGAAGCGGTTCGGGAACGTCTCGGCCATGATCCCCGCGAAGTAGCGCGAGAACGTCGTCCAGCGCGGGACGGCCTGGCCCAGGAAGCTCAGGTCCTGCCGGCGGTAGTAGCCGATGCTGTAGTCGTCGTTGCGGCCCGCGCGCAGCCAGCCGTCGCACCGGCCGCCGTCGAACTCCACGCGGCCCCCGGCGTAGGAGTGATCGGGGTCGGCCTTGCCGCAGCCCTGGAAGTCGGGCGCCAGGGCGTGGGTGGGGTGGGGGACCCCCGCGGCGTCGCGGTAGACCAGGCCGGCCTGCCGGCCGTCGGCGCCGCGGACCCACCCGAGCATGTGGTCGAAGGAGCGGTTCTCCATCATCACGACCACGACATGGTCGAACGGATGGCGGTCGCGGCCGTGGCCGTTTCCGCGCTTGGAGGCGAGCGCCGCGGGGCCGCCGACGGCCAGCGCTCCGACGGTGGTGGCCGCGCCGCCCAGGAAGCGGCGGCGGGACAGTCCTGACTTCTCAGCGCTTGCCATGGTTCCCCCGCGTGTAGATGTCGTCGCCGAACGGCCGCAGCCCGGGCGCGCCCGCGTAGCCGAGGTGATCGAGGCCGAACAGGTCCTCGATGCTCCGCAGCAGGCTGTACTGGTTGTACTGCCGCGCGGTGGTGGTGCCGCGGCGGATGAACTTCGACAGCAGGACCGCGCCGGTGCGCCCGCCGCCGGGGACCGCGGCCCCCGGTGCGACCGGCGGGGAGTTGGGCCCGGGCACCTGCCCGCAGCACGAGCTGCCGTCGCTCTCGGCCTCGTCGAAGACGATCGCCAGCAGCCCGTCGCGCCGGTAGGCCGGCGAGCGGGTGATGCGCGGGACCCAGGTCCGCAGGAAGGTGTTCGCGGCGGCCAGCCCGCCGGGCCCGCCGTCCGCGCACGTCGCGTCGTGCCCGTCGTGGCACAGGTCCGGCGTGATGAACGTCAGGTTCGCCGTCCGGTGCTGCTTCTTCAGGTCGCCGGGCAGCGCCTTGAGCGGGACGACGCGCGCGGCGCAGTAGGCGGCGCGGTCGATGATCGAGTGGAAGTAGACGAACGGGTTGTGGCGGGTGGCGTACTGGTCGGTGGGGGTCGCGCGCTGCGTCGGGTCCGGTGCGCCGATCGCGGGGTGCGCGCACGTGGTGCCGTTGTCGCGTACGGGGTCGTCGCCCATGTCCTCCATGTAGCCCTTCCAGCTCAGGTGCGCGGCGTCGAGCTGGTCGGCGATCGTCCTGACCGAGCGCGGGTACACGCAGCCCTGGCCGACGACCTGCCCGTCGGCGGCCGGCGTCCCGGGCAGCATCTCGCTGAACACCGGGCAGTCGGCCCGCGTGACCGGGTTGGGCGCCTGGCCGCTGATCATCGCCAGGTAGTTGTCCAGCGAGAAGTGGCCGATCCCGTAGTAGCCGGGGACGAACGCACCGCGCTGGACCAGCGTGCGCGCGAGGTAGGGCGCGGGCGAGGCCGGGCCGAAGGTGGTGGCCGCGTCCTCGTTCTCGAGCACGATCACGAACACGTGCTTGACCGGCGGCGGCCCGGCCGCGCGCTTGTGGGCGGCCGCGGCCGCGGGGCCGGCGGCGGCCAGCGCGACGGCGGCGGCCGCGGTCAGGGAGGTCGGCAGGACGCGAGCGAGGCGCACAGCGCGGGGTCTACCGGTTTTCGGGGTCGCGCTGGGGATTTTTCGGCGAGCTCGGGCTCACCCGCCCTCGCCGGTGTAGTAGTCCACGCCGCTCGAGCGCTCGACCATCAGGTCCTCGGCCGTGTCGCCCGTCCAGACGCCGACCTTGCCGCTGTCGGGATAGGCGGTAGCGGTCGGGAGGACGACGGTCGACCACATCACCACGCGCGCCGGCTCGCCGGCGTCGTTGCGGACCTGGTGGGCGCC
>JAICJK010000402.1 GCA_025928415.1 Solirubrobacteraceae bacterium
TACCTGCGCGGCCGCGACGGCATCCAGCGGCTGATCGTCGACGCCCAGGGCAACCTCAAGGGCAAGGGCAGCACGCGGCGGCCGGTGACCGGCAGGACCGTCAAGCTGTCGCTCGACCTCGGCCTGCAGCGCTTCGCGCAGCAGGCCTACCAGAGCGTCGCCGGCGCGCAGCCGGGGGCGATCGTCGCGCTCGACCCGCGCAACGGCGAGATCCTGGCCATGGAGTCCTTCCCGACCTTCGACCCCTCCGTCCTCTCCAAGCCGATCTCCCGCAAGCGCTACGACGCGATGTTCGGCAAGCAGGCGGGCAGCCCGCTGTTCAACCGCGCCACCGGCGTCTATCCCACCGGCTCGACCTTCAAGCCGATCACGGCGCTCGCCTCGCTGCAGGCCGGGATCACGACGCCCACCCGCATCATCGACGACCACGGCTCGATCACCGTCGGCGCGGCCAAGCAGCGCTTCCAGAACGCCGGCGGGACCTCCTACGGCCCGATCGACATGGTCCAGGCGCTGAAGGTGTCCTCCGACGTCTACTTCTACACGATGGGCCAGGAGGCCGACAGCCGTCCCGGCCAGATCATCCAGACCGAGGCGCGCAAGCTCGGCCTGGGCCGCTACACGGGCATCGACCTCCCGGGCGGCGCCAAGGGCGTCGTGCCCGACCGCGCCTGGCGCGCGGAGATCAACGCCCAGGAGATCGCCTGCCGCAAGAAGGCGGGCGGCCTGTCCCTGGCCATCGGCCCCGGCCCGGCCCAGGCCGCCGCGGCCAAGGGCTGCGGCATGTCCGACCTGCGCCCGTGGACGCTGGGCGACAACGTCAACACCGCGGTCGGCCAGGGCGACCTGCAGGCCTCGCCCCTGCAGATGGCCGACGCCTACGCGGCGATCGCCAACGGCGGGACGGTCCCGCGGCCGCACCTCGGCATCGAGGTCGAGGACGACCAGGGGCGCCAGCTGCAGGACATCCAGCGGCCCCCGGCGCGCCACGTCAAGATCGACCCGGCCTACCGCCAGGTGATCCTCGAGGGCCTGCACGAGGCGGCCAGCGCCAAGGGCGGCACGTCGGCCGACGTCTTCGCCGGCTGGCCGCAGAACCGCATCCCGGTCTTCGGCAAGACGGGCACCGCCGAGAAGGGCGCGGGCCGGGCCGACCAGAGCTGGTACGTCGCCTACGCCTACGATGGGAGTCCTGACCACAAGCCGATCGTGGTCGCGGTCACCGCCGAGCGCGGGGGCTTCGGCGCGGCCACGGCGGCGCCCATCACCTGCCGGATCCTCGCCAGGTGGTTCGGGCAGAAGGCGTCCTGCACGCCCGGGAAGAACACGACGTTTTGAACACGGTGCCGATCACCGACGCGCAGGACCGGCCCGCCGCCGCGGCGGGCCGCAGGCCCCTGGCGCTCGCGCTGCCCTTCGACCCGGTGCTCGCGCTGGCGGTCATCGGCCTGTGCCTGTGCTCGCTGGCCACGATCCGCGGCGCGACCGCCGACGACGTCCCCGGCCAGCCGAGCTTCTACGTCGAGCGCCAGGGCATCTACTTCGCGCTCGGCGCGCTGCTCGCCGTCGGGCTGTCGCGGATCGACTACTCCCGGCTGCGCTCGCTCAAGTACGGGCTCTACGGCTTCCTGCTCGTCGCGGTCGTCGCGACCAGCGCGCTGGGGTCGGTCGCGCGCGGCTCGCGCCGGGCCATCCAGCTTCCGTTCTTCTCCTTCCAGGCCTCCGAGCTGGGCAAGGTCCTGCTGATCGTCGTCGTGGCGTCCTTCCTGGTCGACCGCGTGCGACGGCTGCACGACCGCGACACCACGGCGCGCACGCTGCTCGTCGCGCTCGCCCCGGCCGCCCTGGTCATGCTGCAGCCCGACCTGGGCTCCAGTCTCGTCTACATCGCCATCGTGCTCACCGTGCTGTTCGCGGCGGGCACGCCGCTGCGCCATTTCGCCGCGCTCGCGGCGCTCGGCGCGGTGGCCATCACGCTCGCCCTCGTCGCGCTCCCCGCGGCCGGGGTGTCCGTGCTGCACGGCTACCAGAAGGACCGCCTCACGGCGTTCCTCAACCCGACGGACTCCACCAACAAGGAGGGCTACCAGCAGAACCAGTCGCGCATCGCCATCGGCTCCGGTGAGAAGACCGGCCGCGGCGACCGCGCCACGCAGACGAAGTACGACTTCCTGCCCGAGCACCACACCGACTTCGTCTTCGCGGTCGTGGGTGAGCGGTGGGGCTTCGCCGGCGCTGCACTGGTCCTCTCGCTGTACGCCCTGCTGATCTGGCGGGGCCTGCGGATATTGACCATCGCGAAGAACCTCTTCGGCGCGCTCATCGCCGCCGGCGTCGTCGCGATGCTCCTGTTCCAGGTCTTCGTCAACGTCGGCATGACCGTCGGGATCATGCCCATCACCGGGATCCCGCTGCCCCTCATGAGCTACGGCGGGTCCTCGGTCATCACCACCTTCCTGGCCATCGGCCTCCTGCAGTCGATCTACGCGCAAGGGCGCGCCTCGGCTGCCTCCAAGGGCCGCGTGCCGGGCTTCTAGCTGAAAGCGAGAACCTCACCATGAAGAAGCAAGTGCTCGTCAGCGTCGACCGCGGGGAGACCCGGGTCGCGCTGCTCGAGGCCACAGGCAAGCCCGGCGCCCCTCGGCGCCGGGGCCGGGGCGGCGCCGCCGCCAAGCCCGCCGCCGAGCCGGCCGCGGGCTACCGCGTCGCGGAGCTGTACTTCGAGCGCCGCGGCAACCGCTCGATCGTCGGCAACATCTACAAGGGCAAGGTCGACAACGTCCTGCCCGGCCTGGAGGCCGCGTTCGTCGACATCGGCCTCGACAAGAACGGCTTCCTGCACGTCGACGAGATCGTCCTGCCCGGCGTCGAGACGGTCCGCCGCGGCCGCGGCACCGACAAGGGCGGCAAGAAGATCTCCGACCTGCTCAAGCCGGGCCAGGAGATCGTCGTCCAGGTCGTCAAGGACCCGCTGAAGACCAAGGGCGCGCGCCTGAGCATGGAGCTCACGGTCGCCGGCCGCTACATGGTCTACACGCCCACCGGCGAGGGCGTCGGCGTGTCCAAGCGCCTGGAGGACAAGGAGCGCGAGCGCCTGCGCAAGGAGACCAAGTCCCTCGACCTGCAGGGAGGCGGGGCGATCATCCGCACCGCCGCCCACGGGGCCAAGCGCGCGGACTTCGAGCGCGAGCTGCAGTACCTGTTCAAGCTGCACGAGGTCCTCCAGCAGCGCGTCGAGACCACCCAGGCGCCCGGCCTCGTCTTCCAGGAGGCCGACCTCTCGGTGCGGGTCGTGCGGGACATCTTCGCCGCCGACTTCGAGCGCGCCGTCGTCGACGA
>JAICJK010000642.1 GCA_025928415.1 Solirubrobacteraceae bacterium
CGGCGGACCCGATCACGGCCGAGGACGCCTCCCAGCGCGAGCTGCGCGACCGCCGCCGCGCCCGCATCGCGGG
Source organism: Solirubrobacteraceae bacterium (assembly GCA_025928415.1). Lineage (GTDB taxonomy): Bacteria > Actinomycetota > Thermoleophilia > Solirubrobacterales > Solirubrobacteraceae > Paraconexibacter. The sequence goes on from JAICJK010000642.1 coordinate 74, forward strand.
CGACTTCCCCCCGATCGACGCCGACCCCGCGGCGTAGCTCCGGGCGCCCTCCGCCGGGCGCCGGATTGGCCCCCGGCGCGACGGGCGCCGTATGCGTTGACGTGCACGCCCTCGTCACAGGCGCCACCGGGTTCGTCGGCGGCCGGCTCGCGGCCGCGCTGGCCCGCGATGGCGCCCGGGTGCGCTGCCTCGTCCGCGACCGCTCGCGCGCCGCGCACCTGGCCGCGGCGGGCGCGGAGGTGCGCGAGGGGGACGCGCTCGACGCCACGAGCCTGCGGGGCGCCGGCGACGGCATCGACGTCGCCTACTACCTGATCCATGCGATGGGTCGAGGCGGCGACGGCGGCTTCGCCGAGCGCGAGCAGACTGCGGCGCGCAACTTCGGCCGCATGGCTCGCGAGGAGGGCGTGCAGCGGCTCGTCTACCTCGGCGGCCTGGGCGAGCCCCGCTCGCGGCACCTGCGCTCACGCCACGAGACCGCGCTGACGCTCGCGGCGGAGGGGCCCCCGCTGACCTACTTCCGCTCCGCGATGGTCGTGGGGGCGGGCAGCGAGTCGTTCCGCACGCTGTACCACCTGGTCGACCGCCTGCCGGTGATGGTCGCGCCGGCCTGGCTGCGGACCCGGACCCAGCCGATCGGCATCGACGACGTGATCGCCTACCTGCGCGCGGCGCCGCACACGCCGGGCGCGGGCGGTCGCGAGGTCGAGATCGGCGGCCCGGACGTCCTGTCCTACGGCGGGATGCTGGACACGCTGGCCCGCGCGCTCGGGCGGCGCCCGCCGCTGATGATCCCGGTGCCGCTGCTGACGCCGCGGCTGTCGTCGCTGTGGATCGGCCTGGTGACGCCCGTCGACCCGGGCGTCGCGCGTCCGCTGGTCGAAGGGCTCAGCACGGAGACGACGATCGGCGATCCATCCGGCGCGCGGCTGTTCGACGTCGAGCCCACGCCCTTCGCCGAGACCGTCGGCAGGGCCCTGGCCGAGCGCGACGGGCGCCCGGGGGCGGGCTGAGTGGCCCACCGCCGCGTGCACGTCCTCGAGCGCAGCCAGCGCCTCGGCCTCCCGGCCGGCCAGGCGTTCGCGTTCTTCGCCGACGCCCGCAACCTGGAGGCGATCACGCCGCCCTGGCTCGGCTTCCGCGTGATGACGCCCGGCGCGATCGAGATGCGGGCCGGCACGCTGATCGACTACAGGCTCCGGCTCCACGGCGTGCCGGTGCGGTGGCGCACGCGCATCGCCGTCTGGGAGCCGCCGCGCCGCTTCGTGGACGTCCAGCTCCGCGGGCCCTACGCGTCGTGGGAGCACACCCACGAGTTCGCACCGGACGGCGACGGAGCGGTCGTCATCTGCGACCGCGTTCGCTACGCGCTTCCGCTCGGGCTCGTCGGTGCGCTCGCCCACCGGCTGTTCGTCCGGGACGACGTCGAGCGGATCTTCGACCACCGGCGCGCTGCGGTCCAGGCACGCCTCGGGAGCGCTCCAGCCGCGCGATGACCGCCCTCGTCTGGTACCGGCGCGACCTGCGCGTCCACGACCATCCGGCGCTGTGTGCCGCCCTCGGCGCCCACGATCGCGTGGTTC
>JAICJK010000554.1 GCA_025928415.1 Solirubrobacteraceae bacterium
CCCGGAGACCCGGCGCTGGCCGGCGCCGGCCCGCAGCGCGGGCCGTGCGGCGTGAGTGGCGGGCGGGGTCATGCGATCTCCTCCGTGAGCTTGCGGGCGGCGCGCAGGCGCGCCGACTTCGAGCGGGGGTTGTCGGCGATCTCGCCGGGGGTCGGCGCGACGGCGCGCCGGGTGAGCAGCTCGGCCTCCGGCTCGTGGCCGCAGACGCAGACCGGCAGGTCGGGCGGGCAGATGCACCCCTGCGCGCGGGCCGCGAGGAAGCGCTTCACGCGCCGGTCTTCGAGCGAGTGGAAGGAGATCCCTGCAAAGCGGCCGTCGCGGCGCAGGGCGCCCCAGGCCAGCGGCAGCGCCTCGTCGAGCTGGTCGAGCTCGTCGTTGACCGCGATGCGGATCGCCTGGAAGACGCGCTTGGCGGGATGCCCGCCGGCGAAACGCGCCGGCGCCGGGATCGCGCCGACGATGACGTCGACGAGCTCGTGGGTCGTGGCGATCGGCTGCCGGCCGCGCGCGCGGACGATCGCGCGGGCGATCGGCCCGGCGAAGCGCTCCTCGCCGTAGTTGCGGAACAGCCGGGCCAGGCGCCGCTCGTCCCACTCGGCGATCAGGCCGCGCGCGTCGAGCTCCTGCCCGGGGTCCATCCGCATGTCGAGCGGGGCGTCGTAGGCGTAGGAGAAGCCGCGCTCGCGCGTGTCGACCTGCATCGAGGACATGCCGAGGTCGAGGTACACGAGGTCCGCGCGCTGGTCCTCGGCCGCGAGCTCGCGCAGGCCGTCGGCGAACGAGGCACGCAGGAAGCGGGTGCGGCACGAGACCTCGGCGGCGAGCTCGTCGAAGCGCTCGCGCGCGGCCGGGTCGCGGTCGATCGCGATCAGCGTGCCGGTGGGGCCGAGGCGGTCGGCGATCAGCCGGGCGTGCCCGCCGGCGCCGAACGTGCAGTCCACGGCGACCTCGCCCGGCTGCGGGTCGAGCAGCTCGATCAGCTCGCCGGCGAGCACCGGGACGTGGGTCTTGGTCATCTGCAGGAGCCTCATGACGAAGTCTGGCCGAAGGGGGCGGTGAGCTCGCCGATGTCCAGCTCGTCCTCGTAGGCGGCCCAGGCGTCGCGGTCCCAGATCTCCAGGCGGTCGCCGACGCCCGCGACCACGACGTCCTTCTTCAGGCCGGCGTGCTCGAGCAGCTTGGACGGGATCATCACGCGACCGGCGCCGTCGAGCGGGATGTCGTACGAGCCGGACTCGAAGTAGCGCGCGAGGCGCCCGGTGCGCTTGTCGAGCGGGTGCATGTCAGCCAGGAAGGAGGCGACATAGGCCTCGAAGGCGCCGGGCGTCCACAGCGAGAGGCAGGGATCGAGGCTCCGCGCGAGGATCGTCCCGCCCGCCAGCTCGGGCCGGAAGGGCGCGGGGACCGTCAAGCGGTTCTTCGCGTCGAGCGTGTAGTCGAAGGTGCCGCGGAAGGCCATGGAGCATGGGCTCAGAAAAGAAGAGACGGGCCGAGGTGGAGGAGTGGGAGGAGCCCCTCCACCCCGGCCCGCGGTCGGCAACCTACCCCACTCTCACCCACATAGCAATCCCAATTGCACACTCTCTCCCACCATCTCCCCCGAGGTCGGGAGCTCGCGTGCGAGAAAACCCCTGTCTGTGGGCCGTGCGCGGCGAACCGGAGGGGCGCACCGCGGCCCGCCGCCGGCGCATGCGGGCTTGCAGAACGCCGTTCCGGGCGCATTCCTGCAGGAATGGCCCGGTTCCGTCCGAGCGATGTGCGTTGGTGGGGCGCCGTGGGAGGCCCGCGCCCGGAGCGACGGGCGGGCCGACTGGCGTCAGCTGCCGCCGGGCGCGAGCGTCGACAGCAGCGCGGCCGCGACGAGCAGCATCACGGCGGGCACGAGCAGCAGGGCGACGACGAGCTGGATCTTCGGGCCGGCCTTGGCGGCGCGGTCGTGCAGGCGGCGGGCGTGCTCGGCGCGCGCGTCAGCGGCCAGAGCCGCCAGTGCGGGCCCCAGCGGCGACCCGTGACGATCAGAGCGCCCGACGGCGACCACGAGCGCGGCGGCCGCCGGCAGCGGGCAGCGCCGCGCCAGGCGCGCCAGGGC
>JAICJK010000662.1 GCA_025928415.1 Solirubrobacteraceae bacterium
CGTGCCCGTGGTGGCCGCCTCGCTGGGCGCGCTGCTCGGGCTGCGCGCCCAGGCGGCGCCCGGCGGCGAGGACGCGCGGCGCGGCGGCGACCCGCGGGCGGCGCGACCCGCGGCAGTGCGGGGTGACGCGTGACCGGCGTGTGGATCGTCATCGCCGCGCTGACCGTGGGCACGCTGGGCATGCGCGCGGTCGGGCCGCTCACCGTGGGCGGGCGGCGGCCGTCGGAGCGGGCGATCCAGGTCACGCGGCTCGTCGCGCCGGCCATCCTCGCGGGGCTCGTCATCTACGAGACGCTCAACCGCGACGGCGCCGGGATCGCGTTCGACGCCCGGCTCGCCGGCCTCGGCGCGGCGGTCGCGGCCATCGCCGCCCGGGCGCCGATGCTCGTGGTCGTGCTCGTCGCCGCCGCGGCCACCGCCGCGGTCCGCGCGCTCGGCTGAGAGACTTCGCCGATGGGCTCGCCGTTCGCCGCGATCGAGCGCGAGCGCTGGCGCGGGCTGGGGAGCGGCGCGGCGTCGATCGGCTACGACGAGCTGGCCGGGCTGAGCGGGCTCGGCGAGCCCGTGGCGCAGGCCGAGATGGACGAGGTCTACGTGCCGCTCGCCCGCCTGCTCGCCGTGCGCGTGGAGGCGGCGCGGGCGCTCTCGTCGGCCCAGGGCGCGTTCCTGCACGAGCCGGCGCACAGCGTGCCCTTCCTGCTCGCGCTGGCCGGCAGCGTCGCGGTGGGCAAGAGCACCGCGGCGCGGCTGATCGTCCGCCTGCTCACGCGGCTGCGCCCGTACTGGCGGGTCGAGCTCGTCACCACCGACGGCTTCCTGCTCCCCAACGCGACCCTCGTCGAGCGCGGCATCCTCGAGCGCAAGGGCTTCCCGGAGAGCTACGACCGGCGCGGGCTGCTGCGCTTCGTGGCCGACCTCAAGGGCGGCGCGCCCGAGGTCCGCGCGCCGCGGTACTCGCACCTGCGCTACGACGTCATCCCGGACGACGCCCAACTGATCCGCGCCCCCGACGTGGTCGTGCTCGAGGGCATCAACGTGCTCCAGCGCGGCAGCGCGCCGGTCTACGTGTCCGACTTCGTCGACTTCGCGCTCTACCTGGACGCCGAGGAGGCCGACGTCCGCCGCTGGTACTTGGAGCGCTTTCTCGCGCTGCGCAACGGCGCCTTCCAGAAGCCCGAGTCCTACTTCCATCGCTACGCCCAGCTGTCCGACGACGAGGCGCTCGCGGTCGCGCAGGCGATCTGGGAGCGCACGAACCGGCCGAACCTGCGCGACAACATCCAGCCCACCCGTCCGCGCGCGGACCTCATCCTCGAGAAGGGCCCCGACCACTTCGTCCGCCGGATCCTGCTCCGGCGCGCGTAACCTGGAGCCGGTGTCCGCCGCCCCAGCCGAGGTCCAGCTCCCGCGCAGCGACGAGTCGGTCACGCCGGACAAGCCCTGGATCGTGATCGTCTGGAACGACCCGATCAACCTGATGAGCTACGTCGTGCTCGTCTTCCAGAAGCTGTTCGGCTACGACCGCGCGAAGGCCACCAAGCTGATGCTGGACGTCCACCA
>JAICJK010000158.1 GCA_025928415.1 Solirubrobacteraceae bacterium
CAGGAGCGCGAGGCCGATCCCGGCGAGCACCGCCACGCCGAGCGCCGACGCCGCCCGTAGGGGGCGGGCGCGCAGGCGCCGGCGGCGCAGGTCGGCCGGCGCGCGGGCGGATGGACGGCGCGGGGCGGGCATCCGCCGTCCACCGTGGCACAGTTCCGGGCGCCTTGGACGTCCCGGCCGACCGCATGCTCCCGCACGACAGCCCGCGGGTCCTGGCCGCGGCCGACCTGGCCCCGGGCGCCCCGCTGGACGGCGACCTGCTCGTCCACGGGGACAACCTCGCGGTGCTCGGCGCGCTGCCCGCCGGCGCCTTCGACCTCGCCTACCTGGACCCGCCGTTCAACACCGGCCGCGAGCAGCGGCGCGGGGCGCTGGCCTACGGCGACGACCACGCCGACTGGCTCGACGGGCTGCTGCGCCCGCGCCTGGCGCGTGTGCGCGAGCTCCTGGCCCCGCACGGCACGGTCTACCTGCACCTCGACTTCCGCGAGGCGCACCGGGCGCGCGGGCTGCTCGACGAGCTGTTCGGTCCCACGGCGTTCCTCAACGAGCTCGTCTGGGCCTACGACTTCGGCGGGCGCCCGCGCGACCGCTGGCCGGCCAAGCACGACACGATCCTCGTCTACGTCCGGACGCCGGGCGCGCACCACTTCGACGCCGCCGAGGTCGAGCGCGAGCCCTACATGGCGCCCGGCCTCGTCGGTCCCGAGAAGGCCGCGCGGGGCAAGCTGCCCACCGACGTCTGGTGGCACACGATCGTCGGGACGACGAGCCGCGAGAAGACCGGGTACCCCACGCAGAAGCCGGAGGGCGTGCTGCGGCGGATGGTCGCCGCCTCCTCGCGCCCCGGCGGCTGGTGCCTGGACCCCTTCGCGGGCTCGGGGACGCTGGGCGCGGCGTGCCGCTCGCTCGGGCGGCGCTTCGTGCTGATCGACGAGAGCGCCGACGCGATCGCGGTCGCGGCGCGGCGCCTGGGCTACGACGGCGCCGGCGCGTCCTCCCAGCCGTCGAGCAGCCGTCCCTCGGTGTCGTAGTCGGTGCGCGGGTCGGGGGCGCCGAGCTGGGCGAAGCGCCGCGGCGCGTAGCGGTAGCCCGCGAAGACGAGCCCGGCGAACGCCGGCCAGCCCAGGACGAGCACCACGGCGCCGAGCCACGCGGCGTGGCCGGAGAGGATCAGCACGGCGTAGACGACGGCCCGCACGCCGAACAGCACGACCCAGGCGAGCGAGATCTCGGCGAAGACGCGGCGCACCTCGGGGCGCGCGAACCACTCGGCCGGCCAGCGCATGAGCACCCGCATGAGCAGCCCCACGGCGGGCCGGCGGACGGCGACGCTCACGAGGAAGCCCACCGCGTAGGCGCCGTTCTGGGCGACCTTCGGCCAGAAGAAGCCCTCCACGGAGCCGGTCCGCAGCGCGATCGCCACCGCCAGGCCGGTGCCGAGCAACCCGCCGATCGCGTTCGTGACGGGCGCGCGGCGCGCGGCGCGCTCGAGCAGCAGCGCCGCGGCGATGGCGATCGCGACGATCGCGGCGACCCGCAGGCTCACGATGGCGTCGGTGACCAGGAAGGCGATCGGGGCCACCGTCGTGTCGACGATCGCCCGCGGGTCCCGGAGCAGGTCCAGCGGGCTCGGCGCCGGCTCGCCGGGCGGCCCGGGCGGCGACACCGGCGGCGGCGCGGAGGCGGAGCTCACGCGGCCGAGGATAGCCGGGCCGGGGCCGCGCGCAGCGGATCCGGCCGCCCGCCCGCGCTGCGCGCCCGGTCCGCCGGAGGTCGACGGCTCCCGGGCGCCTTGGCGCGGGTCAGCTCCCGTCCGCGGCCTCGGCCCAGAGCAGGTCGTCGAGCCGGATCGGCAGCTCGCGCACGCGGATCCCGGTGGCGTGGTGCACGGCGTTGGCGATCGCCGCGGCCGTCCCGACGATCCCGATCTCGCCGATGCCCTTGGACCCCATCGGGTTGAGGTGCGGGTCCTCCTCGTCGATCCAGTGCGCCTGGATGTCGCGCACGTCCGCGTTGCAGGCCACGTGGTAGCCCGCGAGGTCGTGGTTGACGTAGTCGCCGAACTGCGGGTCGAGGACGCTCTCCTCCAGCAGCGCCATGCCCATCCCCATCGTCATCCCGCCCACGAGCTGCGACCGCGCCGTGCGGGGGTTGACGATCCGCCCGACGCCGAACACGCCGAGCAGGCGGGAGACCTCGGTCTCGCCCGTGTCGAGGTCGACCTTCACCTCCGCGAACTGCGCGCCGAAGGCGTGCCGCGCCATCGGCTCCTGGTCGGCGACGTCCTGCTCGCTGTCGGCGTCGGCGCGCAGCCCGTCCGGCGGGACGACGCCCCCGTGCTCGCCGTCGAGGCGCTCGCGCAGGGCGCGGCAGGCCTTGACCACCGCCGTCCCCCAGGATGCCGTCCCGGCGGAGCCGCCGGCGACCGGCGCGCGCGGCAGCGCGCTGTCGCCGAGCTCCACGCGGACCTCGTCCACGCCGGCGCCCAGAGCGTCCGCGGCGATCTGCGTCAGCGCCGTCCGCGCGCCCGTCCCGATGTCCGCCGCCCCGACGCCGACCGTGAAGCCGCCGCCGGGCTCGGCGCGCGCGAAGGCCTGCGCGCCCCGCCGGTAGACGGGATAGGTCGAGGCCGCCACGCCGGTCCCGACGAGCCGGCAGCCCTCGCGCCGGACGCCGGGCGCCGGGTCCCGGCCGGCCCAGCCGAAGCGCTCGGCGCCCTCGCGCAGGCAGGCGATCAGGCCGCGGGAGCTGAACCGGTGCCCCGAGTGGGGGTCGACCTCGGGCTCGTTGCGGACCCGCAGCTCGATCGGGTCGATCCCGGCGGCGATCGCCAGCTCGTCGACGGCCGACTCGAGCGCGAACATCCCCGGGCACTCGCCCGGCGCGCGCATCCACGACGGCGTGGGGACGTCGAGCGCCACCAGGCGATGGCTCGTGCTGCGGTTCGGCGCCGCGTACATCATGCGCGTCGCCACGGCGGTCTGCTCGGCGAACTCCCGCACCGTCGAGGTCTGCTCGACGACGTCGTGCGCGATCGCGGTCAGCCGGCCCTCGGCGTCGGCCCCGAGCCGCAGGCGCTGGATGGTGGGGGTCCGGTAGCCCGTCACCGCCCACATCTGCCGGCGGGTGACCGCGAGCTTGACCGGCCGGGCGACGACCCGGGCCGCCAGCGCGGCGAGCACGAGCTGCGGCCGCGGCGAGCCCTTGGAGCCGAAGCCGCCGCCGACGTGCGGGGAGATGACCCGCACCCGCGCGGGGTCGAGGCCGAAGACCTGGGCCAGCGTGGCCCGGTGCGCGGGCGCGCCCTGGTTGGAGTCCCAGCAGGTGAGGTCGTCGCCGTCCCACAGCGCGACGGTCGCGTGGGGCTCCATCGCGTTGTTGTGCAGCGCCGGGGTCCGGTAGGTCTTGTCGATCGCCACGGCTGCCGCGCGCAGGCCGGCCTCCACGTCGCCGTCGCTCGTGGCCGCCGGGAAGGACGGGTTGACCGTCTCGGGCGCGTAGAGCCCGGGGTGGTCCTCGCGCAGGAGGCTGTCGTGCTCCTCGGGCTCGTAGCCGATCGCGACGAGGCGCTCGGCCTCCCGCGCCGCCTCGAGCGTCTCGGCCACCACGAGGGCCACGAACTGGCCGCGGTAGGCGACGCGGCCGGACTGCAGCACGGCGAGCTCGCCGTCCGCCACCGGCTGCAGGCGCGGCGCCGTCGCGTGCCAGAGGACGGCCAGCACGCCGGGGACCTCCATCGCGGCCGCCGCGTCGAGCGCGCTGATCCTGCCGCGCGCGATCGTGGCCGGGACGGCCGTCGCGTAGGCGACCTCGTCCGGCTGGTGCTCGTAGGCGTAGCGGGCGGCGCCCGTCACCTTCTCGCGCGCCTCGATCCGCGCGAGCGGCACGCCGATCGCGCCGGTCGCGGGCGGTGCGGCGGCGGGCGTGGCGGCGGCGGGGGTCGCGGCGGCGGGGGTCGCGGCCATCATGCCCCCGCCAGCTCGAGCAGGGTGCGGACGATCAGGTTGTGGGCCAGCGAGACCTTGAAGGCGTTGTCCCGGAGCGGCTCGGCGGCCGCGAGCTCGGCCTCCGCCGCGGCCTCGAAGCTCTCCCGGGTGGCGGGGGCGCCGCGCAGCGCGTCCTCCGCGGCGAGCGCGCGCCACGGCACGTGAGCCACGCCGCCGAGCGCGAGGCGCGCGTCCCGGACCGTGCCGCCGGCCTCGTCGACGTCCAGCGCCGCCGCGACCGAGACGACGGCGAAGGCGAACGACGCCCGGTCGCGGACCTTGCGGTAGCGCGAGCGGGTGGCCCACGGCAGCCCGGGGACCTCGACGGCGGTGATCAGGTCGCCGTGCTCGAGGACGGTGTCGCGCTCGGGCTCGTCGCCCGGCAGCCGGTGCAGGCCGGGCATCGCGATCGTCCGCTCGCCGCCGGGCCCCCGCACGACCACCCGCGCGCCGAGCGCCGCGAGCGCGACGGCCATGTCGGACGGATGCGTGGCGACGCAGGCCTCCGAGTGGCCGAGGATCGCGAGGTTGCGGTGGTCGCCCTCGATCGCCGGGCAGCCCGAGCCCACGGCGCGCTTGTTGCACGGCTTCGAGACGTCCTGGAAGTAGGCGCAGCGCGTGCGCTGCAGCAGGTTCCCCGCGGTCGTGGCCAGGTTGCGCAGCTGGCCCGAGGCGCCTGCGAGCAGCGCCTGGGCGAGGACGGGGAAGCGCTCGCGCACCGCCCGGTCGGCCGCGCAGTCGCTGTTGCGCACCTCGGCGCCGATGCGCAGCCCGCCGCCGTCCAGCGGCTCGATCGCGCCGTGCGCCAGCCGGGTGACGTCCACCAGCAGCTCGGGCTGCTCGACGCCGAGGCGCATGAGGTCGACGAGGTTGGTGCCGCCGCCGAGGTACCGGGCCGCGGCCGTGCCGCGCGCGAGCGCCGCGACCGCGCCGTCCGCGTCGGCGGCGGCCTCGTAGGCGAAGGGCCTCATCGCGCGGCCTGCTCGGCGACGGCCGCGACGATGCCGGGGTAGGCGCCGCAGCGGCAGATGTTGCCGCTCATCCGCTCGCGGATCTCCGCGGCGTCGAGGGCGACGGCATCGGCCGCGAGGTCGGCGGTGACCGCGCTCGGCCAGCCGGCGCGGGCCTCGGCGAGCGCCGCCACTCCCGAGCAGAGCTGGCCCGGCGTGCAGTAGCCGCACTGGAAGGCGTCGTGGTCGACGAAGGACTGCTGGAGCGGGTGGAGCTCCTCGCCGCCGGCCAGGCCCTCCACGGTGGTGATCTCCGCGCCCTGGTGGGCGACGGCGAGCGCCAGGCACGCGTTCGCGCGGCGGCCGTCGACGAGCACCGTGCACGATCCGCACTGCCCGTGGTCGCAGCCCTTCTTGGCGCCGGCGAGGTCGAGGTGCTCGCGCAGGAGGTCGAGCAGCGAGGTCCGCGTGTCGACCGCCAGGCGCGCTTCGCGGCCGTTGACGGTCAGGGCGATCTCGGTCATGACGGGCTGCATGGCCCGCATCTACCCCGCGCGGGCGCCGCCGATCCCTCCCCGCGCCGCGCGCGGCCTCAGGCGGCGGGCGGGCGGGCAGCGGCCGCGGCGGCGCGGCGGTCCTCGGCGGCGATCGCGGCCTGGGTGACGGGGCAGCCCCGCGGGTGCCCGCAGGCGTCGGCGTCGCACAGGTCGCAGATCACGCGGCTGTCGTGCGCGTCCCGTGTCGCCGCGGCCAGCAGCTTGGCCAGGACCGGCGTCAGGGCCCGCCGCTGGCGGGCGGACAGCGGCGCGAGCAGCGACCGGACGGTCTCCTCGCGCGCCAGCCGCGCGCCGGCGACCGCCGTGCGGCCCGCGGGCGTGAGCTCCAGCCCGACGGCGCGGCCGTCGCCGCCGGCGCCCGCGCGGCGCGTCACGAAGCCCCGGTGCGGGAGGCGGTCGGCCAGGCGCACGGTCCCCGGATGGGAGAGCCCCGTGGCGTCGCGCAGCAGCCCGAGCGGCTCGCCGTCGGCGTAGTTGTCCAGCGTGATCAGCGCGGCCGCCTCGGTCCGGGACAGCCCCGTCGCGTCGAGCAGCGCCTCCTGCGTGCGGTCGGCCACCACGCCGGCGAGCGCGCCGAGCAGGTTGGCCGTCCGGGCCTCCGAGCCGGCGCTAGCCCGCGACGCCATGCGGGAACTGGTGGGGGGTGCGGCAGGCGGCCTCGATGACGGCGATGCTGGCGCCCCGCGGCCGTCGCTCGCCGGCGACCGGCGACTGGCGCAGGACCTTCACGCAGCCGATGTTGTAGCGGCCGTTGGCGGCCTTGCCGGTGAACCCGGTCCAGCGCATCCGCAGCCCGGCGCGCGCCAGCAGCCGGTGGGCGTCGGCCTGGCGGCGGCCGACGAGCTGCGGGACCGTCACGAGCGCCGGGGCGGGGGC
>JAICJK010000254.1 GCA_025928415.1 Solirubrobacteraceae bacterium
CGGGGACCGGCGGGACCGGCATCGCCGAGCCCAGGCCCGCCTCGCGGCGCGTGGCGCTGGCCGCCGGGCCCGCGGGCGCCGGCGGGGGCAGTGGGCGCGCGGGCTCCGAGCGTCCTTGGGCCTGGCGCGACGAGTAGCGCGCGGAGCTCGACGCCTTCAGCAGCCGCGAGGCGGCGAAGCCGAGCGCCAGCCCGCCGAGGGCGACCGCCCACGGGTTGCTGCGCGCCGCGTCCTCGACGTCATGGAGGATCGTGTCGCCGTCGGCGTTCTCGAGATAGCCCCCGAGGCGCTCGGCGCGCTCCGCGGCCTGGTCGGCCATCCTGGCGGGGCCGTCCTTGCCCTGCCTGCGCAGTTCCTCGCCGACCGACCGGACGTCCCCCGCCGTGGACTTGACGCGGCCGCCGGCGTCGGTGGACCGCTGGTCGACCTGCTCGCGGAGCCTGCTCTTCGCCTGCGCGGCTGCCTGCTGGGCCTGGCCGGCGGCCTGCTGGGCGCGTTCCTGCGCGGCGTCCTTCACGCCGCCGCCCTCACCGCCCGTGCCGGTGTGCTGTGAGCTGAGTGCTGTCATGGCAGGCGGGTGTCCGGCTGCCCGAAGCGGAAACCCGCTGCGTTCTCATCGGGACGGGCCGCCTCAGCCCAGCCGCGCGAGCGCGCCGGCCAGCTCGCCGAGGCCCGCGACGACGACGTCGGCGCCGGTGAGCTCGGCCGCGGGGTACGGCCCGGTCGCGACCGCCACGCAGTGGACGCCGTCGGCCCGCGCGCAGGCGATGTCGAGCGGCGTGTCGCCGATGACGGCGGTGCCCGCGCGCGGGCGGCCGCCCGCGCGCTCGCGCGCCAGGCCGGGCAGCGCGCCGCGGTCCTCGCGGTCGGAGCCGAAGCCGCCCTGGCCGGCGGGGAAGAATCCCCCGAGGCCGGCGCGGTCGAGCTTGAGGCGCGCGATCGGCTCCAGGTTGCCCGTCACCAGCGACAGCTCGTGCCCTTCCGCGCGGAGCTCCTCGAGCGCGGCGATCGCGCCGGGCGCGAGCGTGCGGCGCAGGTCCTCCGGGCACCGCTTCGCGTACGCCGCGCAGGCCGCGGCCACCCAGGCGTCGGCGTCCGCGTCGATCCGGGCGCCGTCGAGCCCGGCCAGCTCGAGGATCGAGCGGACGATCGCCCGGTCGGTGCGTCCCGCGACCGGGACCTCGGCGTCCGGGACGTCGACGCCGTAGACCTCCCGCACGGCGTCGTGCAGCGCCTCGCGGTGCTCGCCGGCGGCCTTGAGCAGCAGCGTCCCGTCGATGTCGAACAGCAGCAGCACCGCGACGCGGGCGGCGCCTACCGCGCGAACGTCGCGTCCGGCTCCAGGCGCCGGCAGAAGGCGGCGATGAGCTTGGCCGCGTCGAGCACGTCCGAGACCTGGACGACCTCGACCGGCGAGTGCATGTAGCGCAGCGGCAGCGAGACGCACTGCGTGGGCACGCCGCCGCGGCTGAAGTGGATGACGTCGGCGTCGGTCCCGGTCCGTCCCGCGCTCGCGGTGACGGTGTAGGCGATCGCCTCCGCCTCCGCGGCCGCCTCGAGCCGGTCGTAGAGCACCGGGTGCAGCGTGGAGCCGCGCTCGAGCACCGGGCCCGAGCCCAGGGCGTGCTCGCCGGCCTCCTTCGGGTCGATCCCGGGGGCGTCGGTCGCGTGCGTCACGTCGACGACGATCGCGGCGTCGGGGTCGAGCCGGTAGGACACCGCCCGAGCGCCGTTGAGGCCGATCTCCTCCTGCACGCCGGCCACCGCGACGACGTCGCCCGGGGCGCCGCCGGCCTCGGCGACCAGGCGTGCGGCCTCGTAGGCCACGAACGCGCCCAGCCGGTTGTCCATCGCCTTGGAGGCGGCGCGCCCGTTGGGCAGCTCGACCGGCTCGGCGGCGATCACCGCGGCGTCGCCCACCCGCACCAGGCGCTTGGCCTCCTCGCCGTCCGCAGCGCCGATGTCGATGTGCAGGTCCTTGAGCTCGGCGACCTTCTCCCGCTCCTCCTTCTTGAGCAGGTGGATGGCCTTCTTGCCGATCACTCCCGGGACCTGCCCGCCCCGCGTGCTCAGCACGACGCGCTGGCCGACGAGGATCTGCGGGTCCCAGCCGCCGACGCCGGCGAACCAGAGAAAGCCCTTGTCGTCGATGTGGGTGACGATCAGGCCGATCTCGTCGACGTGCCCGACGATCGCCACGCTGCGCCCGCCGCCGGTCCCGGCCACGGTGGCGGTCGAGTTGCCCATCTCGTCGACGGCGACCTCGGCGAAGGCCCCGGCGGCCTCGCGCCAGACCGCCGCGGGGGCCGTCTCGAACCCGGAGGGGCCGTTCGCGGTGAGCAGGGCGCGGAGGACGTCGGGAAGCGGCATGGCGGCGAGGCTAGCTGAGGCCCGTCTCAGGACGCCGCGAGCTGGCGCAGCACGTACTGCAGGATGCCCCCGTGCCGGAAGTAGTCCGCCTCCTTGGGCGTGTCGATGCGCACCCGCGCCTCGAACGACACGTCCCCGGCCTGGACCTGCGCCGTGCGCGGCAGCTCGCCGGCGTTCAGCGCGTCGGCCACGCCGGTGATCGCGAACTCCTCCTGCCCGGTCAGGCCGAGCGAGTCGGCCGACTCGCCCTCCGGGAACTGCAGCGGCAGCACGCCCATCCCCACGAGGTTGGACCGGTGGATGCGCTCGAAGCTCGCCGCGATCACGGCGCGGACGCCGAGCAGGTTGGTGCCCTTCGCGGCCCAGTCGCGCGACGAGCCGGACCCGTACTCCTTGCCGCCGAGGACGACGAGCGGGACGCCCTGCTCCTGGTAGGCCATCGACGCGTCGTAGATGGACATCTGCTCGCCGTCCTTGACCGTCACGCCGCCTTCCGGAAGCGGACCCCGCCCACCCGCGAGCAGGTTCCGCAGGCGGATGTTCGCGAAGGTGCCGCGCATCATCACCTCGTGGTTGCCGCGCCGCGACCCGTAGGAGTTGAAGTCGCGCAGCGCCACGCCGTGCTCGACGAGGTAGCGCCCCGCCGGGCCGTCCTTCTTGATCGAGCCGGCGGGCGAGATGTGGTCGGTCGTCACGGAGTCGCCGAGCTTGGCCAGGACCTTCGCGCCCGCGATGTCCTGCACCGGCGAGGGCTCAGGGTCCATCCCCGTGAAGTACGGCGGGTTGCGCACGTAGGTCGACTCCTCGCTCCACGCGTAGCGGTCGCCGGTCGGGATCTGCAGGCCCTTCCAGCGCTCGTCGCCCTCGAAGACCTCGCCGTAGCTCTTGCGGAACATGTCGCTCTGCACGGCCTCCTCGACGGTGCGGGCGATCTCCTTGGTGTCGGGCCACACGTCGCGCAGGTAGACGTCCTGCCCGTCCTGGTCGGTCCCGAGCGGCTCGTGCACCAGGTCGATGTCCATGGTGCCGGCCAGCGCGTAGGCGACCACCAGCGGCGGCGAGGCCAGGTAGTTCATCTTCACGTCCGGGTTGATGCGCCCCTCGAAGTTCCGGTTGCCGCTGAGCACGGACACCGCGGCGATGTCATGCTCGTCGATCGCCGCCGAGATCTCCGCCGGCAGCGGCCCGGAGTTGCCGATGCACGTCGTGCAGCCGTAGCCCACGAGGTTGAAGCCGAGCTGCTCGAGCGGCTCGGTGAGCCCCGACCGGTCCAGGTACTCGGTGACGACCTTCGAGCCGGGGGCCAGCGAGGTCTTCACCCACGGCTTGCTCTGGAGGCCGCGCGCCGCGGCGTTGCGGGCGAGCAGCCCGGCGCCGACCATCACGCTCGGGTTCGACGTGTTCGTGCACGAGGTGATCGCGGCGATGACGACGTGCCCGTGGTCGAGCTCGAACGTCTGGCCGTCGATCGTCACCGGCGCGCTCGTGCGCCGCCGCTCGGAGACGGCCGCGTGGCCGTGGGCGTGCGCGGGCTCGGGCTCGACATGGCGCTGGCCGTCGCCGTTGGCCGGCTCGGTCTGCGCCGGCGGGTCGGAGGCGGGGAACGAGAGGGCCGATCCCTCGTCGACCGGGCTGTCGGGCACCGGGGCCTCGTCGCCCGGCACGTAGTTGACCAGCACCTCGCGGAAGGCGGCCTGCGCGTCGGTGAGCTCGACGCGGTCCTGCGGGCGCTTGGGGCCCGCGATCGACGGGACGACGTCGCCGAGGTCGAGCTCGAGCGTGTCCGAGAACGTCGGCTCCTCGGAGTGCTCGTCGTGCCACAGGCCCTGCTCCTTGGCGTAGGCCTCCACGAGCGCGACGAGCTCCTTCGGGCGGCCGGTGAACGCCAGGTAGCGCAGCGTCTCGGCGTCGATCGGGAAGATCGCGCAGGTCGAGCCGAACTCGGGGCTCATGTTGCCGATCGTCGCGCGGTCGGCCAGCGGCAGGTTCGCGATGCCCTTGCCGTAGAACTCGACGAACTTCCCGACCACGCCCTTGTCGCGCAGCATCTCGGTGACCGTGAGCACGAGGTCGGTCGCCGTCGCGCCCTCGGGCAGCTCGCCGTGCAGGCGGAAGCCGACGACCTGCGGGATCAGCATCGACATCGGCTGCCCGAGCATCGCGGCCTCGGCCTCGATGCCGCCGACGCCCCAGCCCAGCACGCCGAGCCCGTTGACCATCGTCGTGTGCGAGTCGGTGCCGACGAGCGTGTCGGGGTAGGCGAGGCCGCGCTCCTCGTCGCAGAAC